>NZ_JFHL01000006.1 GCF_003664995.1 Mesotoga sp. BH458_6_3_2_1
GACAGATGCGTTGAGCAAGTCAGCCTCTACGCGATGACAATTTCAGATGATAGTGCAGTTCTCTTGTAGGGGCGAACGGCCGTTCGCCCGAAAAAGGTCCTGATTGGAATCTCTGCCTTTTACGCGAAAAAGGGACATACTATAGGAGTAGGTCAGTCTCTATTTTTACTGTTGTCCTCTCGTGAGCGCAGCGGACTCTCGGATATCCTCTTTCTCAGCTCTTGCAAGCGTTAAGCGATTAGCCATTCTTAACAATCGCATCTTGTATTAATTAATAGGAGACTATTTTGAAGCCAGAATCAAGAATCTCATCGTGTCATTACTTCTGTATGAATGACTAGAATTGTTGTGCCTGCCCTGTGCTTAAGAATCATTTTTAAAGGACGCGAATGTTCTAAGAAATTCCGCTGGCGTAACTATTGAAGTTCTTTCGAATTTCCCGACATCAAGCAGGTGATGATCGCCAGATACAATGTATTTTGCGCCTGCCTGAAGTGCACATGAAATGAACTTGGTATCATCAGGGTCTTCGATAGCGATTGAGATATCTTCAGATGAGTCAACTACTATCGAGCTATTCCTCAAGTAAGATAGTAACCTGTTTAACTCATCTTCATTGATTCCGGTGATGAGTAACAGTTTAGGACGCGAGAGGACATTAATAAGCTCCTTAAGAGTCGCTTCAGAGAAAGCTAGATCAAAAGCACCCTCTCTCCAGAGATCAAGGATTTTTGCAGGAGAACCCTTGCTAGATATGATCGCAGATATTAGAACATTGGTGTCAAGTACGACTCTTTCCATTTCTTTGACTCACTTATCTCTTCTTGACTCCTCTAATGCTTCGCGGATTTCTTCTTCAATTTCCTCTTCAGTCAAAGACTCAGCATTGGTTCTCACTCTCTGAACTAACTGAAAAAAATCTGACTTTGCCCTCTCCTTGTTGATCACTGCAACAGGCGTAAGAACAATTCTTCCTTCTTCCACTTCAACCTGTACATAGTCGCCTTCCTTCAATCCAAGAGAGTCGAATATCTGTTTTGGTATCGTGACCTGTCTACTTCTTCCCGCTTTAACTAATTCCATATAATCCCCTTTCATAATATTACTGTATTAGTATTATTATATCATCTGACAATTCTACAGCGAAAATGTACCCCAGGAACTAATTAACCCCTGTGTTTGTCTTTGAATGACTAGCAATGAAAGAGAATAGAAATGCTGAAACAGGCTCAAATGACAAAGCGACCTGTTTCTGACCTTAAGGTGAGCGGGTTCTTCGTGTATAACGGTCAAAGGCTATTTATAAGAAGAAAGGTTTGCCGGGCTTCAAATGATAAAATTGATAAGGTGAAGCATATGGCTCTGAAGCTAAGTACTAAGTGTTTCTGGGATGTGGATGTTAGAGAACTTAACAAGGAGAAAGACAAATTCTTCATTATTTCGAGGGTTTTGGAATACGGGATGATGCGGGATATTGTGAATCTCCTTTCTGAATATGATTCTGAAGAGATTGCTGAGGTTGTTAAAAGAAGCAGGATAATCGGTCTGGCTACCGCAAACTTCTGGAGTCTCATTCTGAATATTCCTAGATCGGAGATAACAAGATGCTTAGAACAGGCAAACTTTCATCACGGACGGTGAATCTTCTAGATCTTCTTGAGAGTAAACTTCCCGATTTTAATCTTGCAAGTGGCACAGCTCTGGCGATGTACTATGAACACCGTGTGAGTTTTGATCTGGCTTTCTTTACAGCTGAGTCTTTCAGGCCAGAAGTTCTTCTCTACTATTTGAAGCAATTGGGTGTTTGCATAGAAAATGTGAGGATTCAGATAGGTAACCTTGAAGCTGACATTGACGGTGTCCGTGGAAGTTTTTTTGAATAGCATTATGCCTTAGTTGAACCTTTGGACAAGTATAGGTAACTGGAAGTGGCTTCGGTAATCGATATCTCTGCCATGAAGATTAGTGCTATAGCCGCAAGAGCGGAAAAGAAGGAATACTTCGATCTCGCGGAAATTCTGAAGAGAGAGTCCTCGGAAAAAGTCCTTCAAGCTTTTGTCAAAAAATATGGTGAAGAAGTCTACCTTTACCATATAGTACGGGCTGTAACTTATTTCAATGACGTGGAGAATTCCCCTGATCCTTTAGAAGCAGTCTTGACTTGGAAAGAAGTAAAAGAATGGCTGGAAGGGAAAAACAAAGAGCTATTCGTTGTAGCGAAAAGTTTGCTTAGGCTCGATCAAGATTAGCCATTTACCTAAGCATGAGCTTTGTTTCTTGCATTCAGTAATGAGTTCTTTCTTTCAGAACCAGGACCTTGTTCTTCGCTCAATAATGGCAGATCCAAGTACCATTTGCCTTGCAGGACGCAATGCCCGCTTCGCGGGGTAAGATCCTCACTGCCAGTCTGCTGACGCAGGCAAGTCAGGCTCCGCCTGGCCAGTCTCGCCTACGGCGAGGCCAGTTCCGACTTCGTCGGTCAAGCAAAGACCATTGAGAAAGAGCGTTGTGGAGAGGTTCGCTGCGCTCACCAGAGAATTGAGAGAGAAGAAACCAATAAGATTACTGATGAAACTTACCCCGTCACTTGCATCTCTTTGATCTCACTTTGACTAACCAAGAACAGATCCTTCCTCTGGAACAAAGAGCAATTTTTTCCTCATTGACGGCTGCTCTTCTCGGAGAACGGTGGACCGCTGACGGACAACGTTGTCTTCACAGCGTTCAGCGGACCAATATTTTTAACAGCTGATTCTCTTCTAATGCTTACAGTACCATGTCGATGTAAGCTGCGTGTGACCATAGGAGGGGCGAGGCAATTTCTCCCCATTTCTGGACCCATGGTTCATACATCTTCGAATCGATCAGATGTTCTGGAATCTGCTCGGGTAGATCACTGCTAATGTCGACATTTTTCTCTATCCACTTTTTTATCTCTTCCGAGACTGTATTTGCGCCGTTCAATTTTAAATGACCTGCAAGATAGGCGCTGAGAAGTATCCAGCTTCCGCCGCCGTAATAAGTATCCCTGTTATACCTCTTCAAACCCCCATCACAATACAAGTCGTCGATTATCGCTTTTTCAGTCCTTTTCATAAGTAGTGAGTCGCTGTCGAAGATTCTGAATGGATACGAGGCCCAAATGAGACTCGAATCGACCGAGTCCAGCGCCGTTGACTTCTTCAGCCGCCCATCATATGTCAGCTCTTTGAGTATGAAGTCAAGGATTCTTTTCCATTCAGTCTGCCTGTTAATCACTCCTTCTATAGACTTCAGCCCCGCAACTATGGAGAGAAGGGTTGATGTGTGTATCATTGTCGGGAATTCTTCCCAGACATCGTAACAGGGAATCTCCCATACACCCTCAAGGTACTTTGCACAAAGATCGCAGATTTCGAGGTCGCTTTCATCTAGAAGCTGTGGGTTCTCGGCAACTATCCAGAGGAACGTACCGTAACCGTCGCTCTGCGCATTCGTCCAGTCGTCTTCGCTGACAAAGCCATCAAGAGTGTATCTCGTCGGCAGCAGAATGCTTAAATCAGAACGGGGACCAAAAGCGGCCTCTTCAAGTGAATGTCGGTATCTCTTGAGAACATTCAAACCCCATCGGATGAACTTCTCTGCGCTCTCCTTCTTTCCGGCCTTCTGCATGGCATGAGCGGTGAACGATCCATCTCTGAACCAGCAGTAGCCGTACTGCGAGAAGTTTGGCGATGCAACGTAGCTTCCCGCTTTACTCTGGTTTTCTTCAATGATTTTTATCGATCTCTCTAGTAAGTCCATCTACTGTATATCTCTCCATTCTATTTTGATTATTCCCTGCTCTTTGCCGATTATCCTCGCCATCCGCGTTGCTTTGCCACTTCTTTGGGGCTCGTCGACATCCTTCGGCCATTCATTTCCGACGTGAAGCTGTCCCTTCTCTTCCTGAGACCAGTTTGTGCCGAAAAGTCTTTCGTCAGAAGGAATGCTCAAGGGTATTATCGATCCCTTTCTGAGGTAAACTTCGTTTCTCTTACCGTGAATACTGACAGTACCTGAGTATGTCTCTCCACTCCAGAGATTCACCCATTCACCCTCAGGAAGAATTAGTTTTCTTACTTTCATTTCTTCATCCACTGCCGGCGAAACGACAATTTCTGTACCGAACATGTACGACAGGTCTTCAGGATCGTTTCCTTTTTCTATCAGGAAGAGCGGCAATGTCAGGGGTCTGCCAGTCTGAGCAGCACGAAGCGATTCTCTATAAATGTAAGGGGAGAGAGTCATTCTCAAAGATGCGAATCTTCTGTAGTAGTCTATGATGCTTTCATCGTTGTAGGCTCTTGAGATATTCCACGGCGTTCTCTCGGAGGAGGGCACTGGATCTCCCGGGTCTTCCGAGTGGAGCTGAAAGATAGGTGTGAAGACCGCCAGTTCAATAGATCTTCTGTAGAGCTCAGCAGAGGGAATTTCTCCGCTGAATCCCGCGATGTCCCATCCCCAAAAGGGGTTTCCGGAAATGGAAACGTTGAGACCAGCAGTTATGTTGTCTCTCAGAGCCTCCCAGGTTGAATCCTCATCGCCGACCCAGAAGAGGGAGTAAGCGGGACTCCTGGTGTAGCCGGCGCGACTGAAGAGCGCTCCGTCTTCATTCAAGATACTTGCACTAGCCTGGAAGTATTTCTCTGGATAAGTGTTTCTGGTCATTGCCGCGCTGCCGGCAGCCGTGAAAGTCTCTCTTCCCCAGAGGTGTTCTCCGCCGTCGGTCTTGAACCCATCGACTCCCAGTTCTTTGATCAGATACTCCCTCTTGGAGGCCCACCATTTTGCAGCTTCATCATTGTAGAAATCGACTACTACGTTTTCCTCGTGCCAGCGTGCAGGGGGGATTTTGTAATCGGAACCATCATCCTTCTTCACAAAGTAGCCCTTCGAGCTCCCGTAGCGGATATCTATAGCGGGCTGAGGATTGGAGTCGTCAAAACACTTCATAACCGGAATCTGCCAGAGTAGAAGTCTTATACCCTTCTCGTGAAGCTTTCTGATCATTTCTGCCGGGTCTGGCCAGGGTTCGCGAAATCTGAAATTGGCCAGTTTGAAGTTCCGCTCACCTGGGAGTGGTTCATATTGTGCTCCATTAAATATGTAGAAGGTCTGCTCATCTGCCCACGCCTCAATAACCAGAGCCGTTGCCGGGAGGTTGTTTTTCACAGTCTCATCCAAGACTCCCATGACCTTTTTCTGACTGTTCCACTGGTTGGCCGAGAGCCAGGGCCCAAGAGCCCACAGAGGAGGGGTACAAGGTTTCGAAATGCTATAGATTTCCTCAATTGCTTTCAGTGGAGTTTCTTTCTTCCACAAATGAATCCTGGTATCTTCAATTGGGAAGCCTCTTGTGTAAACCCGCAGAGTAATCTCTGATCTGTCAAGCTTGACGGAAGTCATATAGCCCGTGTCCACGAAGAGGGCCCTTCCGTTGCTCGAGAAGATAAATGGCACAGGAGCGTATCCCCTGTCTTTCTGAACTTTGTACTGATCGTATACGTGGATGAACCTCTCCTGACCATCGGGTATCGTGATTGCATCGAAATGTTCTCCAAGTCCATAGAACTGCTCGTTTTCATCCCTTTCGAGGGTTATTTTCAGATCAAACAGTTCCGTTCCGTCCGTCAGTATACTTGCCTCTTTGACTGATTTGCATCCGGTTCGGCTATCTCTGTTCACAGTTAGGGTGTCATTTTCTAGTGAAAGAAAATCGCGTGCATCGATCCATTTGCAGGCTGTGTATTCATACCACCTTGAAGTGACGTAGGATAAAGGTCCGCGACCTGCAATGAACCTGTACTTCACCTTTGTTCCCGCACTCTCGGACTCTATATCTACTTCCCAGTGGGCTTTGCCTCCATGATTGAGCTGGTACTGAGCGCGACTCTTGTAAGTCCTGTCGCCTGCTTGAACTTGGATCCATGCTCTCTGACCGACAGTCATCGGGTCTGTCACGAATCTTACTTTGACACAATCTCCCTCGAGAGGTTCACGTGGACTTCTTTCGTAACCCTGAACGATATAGTAAGGATCATCTATTCCAAACGGTGTATGAATAATCTCCATTATCTGCTCCTTTCATCTTCGAACGGCAAAGAGCTCGCTTTCGATCACTCTATAAATACAGCCGAGTGTCCAGGCCTTCTCACCAATCCTGTCGATGTCAAACTCTACATTGTCAGCCAAACTGGAAAACGCGTTTCTTCTTGCGTGATCTATCGAACTCTCGAGGAAGAATTCTGAAAACTCTAGTGCTTCACCACCTATGAGCAGGTAATCAGGCGCGAAAATATTGATAAGGTTTTTCAGGGCTGTCCCAATGTCCTCGCTGTATTCCTGGAAAACTCCAATAGTCGTCTCTCTATCGATTTCAACTGCTCTTTTCAGATAATGCATCTCCGAAGTTTCCGTCGCCTTTACGGAGCTGTACAGCTCTTTCAGTTCTGAGGAGGCCGTTCTTGAAAAGACCTTACGCGCAAGAACTTCGAAGGAAGCTTGAGCTTCGAGGCACCCCCTGCTACCACATGTGCATCTGTTTCCGTTCTGCGAGATTGTCATGTGACCGAACTCTCCGCTTCCTGCGCCGGTAAGGTGCAGTTTGCCGTCGATTGCTACTGCGCCACCTATCCCTACTCCTAGAGTTATGAATACACAGTTCTTGTGATTATTCACATCACCCTTCCAGAATTGGGCGAGAGCAAAAGAATCTACATCGTTCATCACAAAGGTTTTCTTTCCGGATCGTTCCGAGATCAGTTTAGCTATTGGAACTTCCTGCCAGTTCAGAAGGAAGGAATTCTTTACAACGCCTTTGGGTGAATCTACAATACCTGACACGGCGATGCCTATTCCCAAAAGGCTTTCGCCCATTAGTCCGTTCCATTCCTTCAGAATGGTTTCCGTTGTTGAGACGACTTCTTCTGGAGTCTGATTCTCCAGGAGCCTTCGCTCACTTATAAGAGCGGTCCCAAAGAGGTCGGTCAAGGAGTAGTCAAGATATCCCACGCCTATCTTCAGCCCGAGCACGCAGAGCTTCTTCGGCTGGATGCTCAGTAGGATCGGCTTTCTTCCGCCTGTTGAGTCTGCGACTCCGGTTTCAGCCACCAGACCGCTTTCAATCAATTCTCCCACTACTTTCGTAACAGTTGCGGGACTTAGGCCTGTGAGCTTTGCCAGGCTCGCCCTGTCTATTCCTTCATTTGAATAGATTCCTCTCAGAAGTAGTTTTTCGTTTATCTCTTTCATTATCTCTTTACTGGCTTTGCTTGCCACGACAAACCTCCAGGGAAGGGGCCGGGAACGAATCCCGGCCCGATCTTTCGATCAATTTAACTTTATGGATCTCTCCAGTTCTGCCTGAGCATCGTTTAGCGCCTGTTCCGGAGTCTTTTCTCCGTATCTGGCCGCTTCTAGATGTCTGTTCACTATGTCTGCCATCTCGTTGAACTGCTCAATAACCGGGGGCGTTACGAGATAATCCAGAGACTTGAATACGACTTCTTTACTCTCTGGAGGCGTGGTCTGCTTGTAGAGCTCAATAATCTCGGGGTATGTCACCGGTGGAAGCTCCCAGCCTGCTTCGATTCTGATCTTGGCGACATCTACGTCTCCTGAGAGGAAGCTGATCCACTTGAAGGCCGCGTCTACCTTCTTCGAGTCTTTGCTAATTGCAAGACCGTTTGCGAAGAAATGTGTCGCCTTGCTTGTGTTGCCCGGCTCGACGGCGATGTCCCAGTCGAAGTCGCAGCTATCTTTGAATGTCGAGAAGGCCCATGTTCCGGTCACTATCATTCCAATTCTCTCGACTTCAAAGAGATCCCAGTCTCCCATGCCTGCCATCTGCGCATCGTTCGGCATGACGTTCGAGTCGAGGATCCTGTCTACCATATACTGAAGAGTCTCAATGTTCTGAGGACTATTCAGTGTGAAGGCCGTCTTGTCTTCGTTGAGAATGCTGCCACCGTTCTGCTGGACCATCTTGTAGAATTCCCAGAACTGTACTGGCTGGTAAATCCCAAAGGTCATCGCATCCAAGGCCCTGATCTTCTTGGCCGCTTCCAGTTCATCGGCCCATGTCCAGTCTTCTCTCGGATGTTCGGCGCCTGCCCTGTCGAAGAGATCTTTGTTGTATATCAGCACTACGTTGGAGAAACTGAACGGCAAGCCATACTGTACGCCATTGTCTGAAAAGGCGTAAAGCGCCCTTTCATTCAACACGCTGGTATCGAAACCAGAGGAGGCAAGAAGATTGTTCAGGTCTAATAGAACACCCTTTTTAGCATAGGTATAGAAGTTCTCGTAGTTCAGCTCGAAAGCGTCAGGGGCATTGCCGCCGGCTACGACGGTCATCAGTTTGGTGAAGTAATCGCCAAAACCTACGGTTTCGATTTCTACCTTAATATCCGGGTTCTGTTCCTCGAAGATCTCTTTCATCTCTTCAAGATACTTCGCGTTTGCATCTGCTGAAGAGAAGTTCATGAACTTGATAGTCGTTACACCGAGTAGAGAGGTTGTCAGTACCATTGAGGCAACCACTAGAACTACCAGAAACCTTTTCATTGAATCACACTCCTTTTAGCCTTTTATACCACCTACACTGAGCCCCTGTTCGAAGTATCTCTGAGCGAATGTGTAGATTAGCAGTATTGGAATCATAGATATTAGAGCCCCGGCCATAAGCATGTTGTAGTCGCTCTGGTGCTGGCCATTTAGCAGACTGAGACCGACCGGCAGGGTCATCTTGTTCTTGTCCGTTAGAACTATAAGCGGCCATAGGTAATCGTTCCAGGCTCCCATGAACGTGATAACGGTTAGTGTCGCAACGGCGGGCTTGGACAAAGGCAGTATCATCCTGAAGAAGATCCTGAAATGTGACGCACCGTCCAGAACGGCCGCTTCAACGAAATCATCCGGTATCGTTCTCATGTACTGCCTGATCATAAATGTTCCAAATGCGTTGAAGAGAGATGGGAGCATGATGCCCACGTAACTGTTAAGCAGAGAGAGATGCTTCAGAGTGAGGTAGTTGGGAATCATCGTGATATTGGCAGGAATCATCATAGTTGCGATGTAAATACCAAACAAGACTTCCCTGCCTCTGAATTTGATCTTTGAAAATACGTAGGCAGCCATGCACGCAGACATTACCGTAACAAACGTGATCAGTGTCGATATGAATATGCTGTTGAAAATCGCGCGTCCAAAAGGGAAGACGTCGAAGATCTTGACGAACCCGTCGAAGCTTATTTTTTCCGGAAACCATTGAATAGGTAGCACTGTTAACGCCTTGGCTTCCTTCAGAGACGTGGAGACCATCCAGAAGAAGGGAAGCAGAATGAAAAAGGAAAACGCCAGCATCACAAGGTAATAGACGGTCCGTCTAGAAAGCTTCTTAAGATTCATAGTGCACCCACTTTCTTTGCATCTTCCACTGAACAAGGGTTACGACCAGAATGAAACAGAACAAGACCCATGACAGAGCAGTTGCATAGCCCATCTTGTAGTAAGTGAAGGCGTAGTTGTAGATCCTCTCCATCATCACCTGCGTAGACCCATGAGGGCCTCCTTTAGTCATGACCATGACCTGGGGGAAGAGCTGAAAAGAGTTAATTATGGCCATTATGAGTACGAAGAACATAGTTGGAGATATGAGAGGGATAGTTATGTGTCTGAACTTTTGCCATCTCCTCGCCCCGTCTATAGAGGCCACTTCATAATAGGTTGGGTTGATTCCTTGCAGACCGGCCAGAAAGATCAGCCCGAAAAAGCCCATGTCCTTCCAGACGCTTGCCAGTACAATTCCCGGCATTGCCCAGACCTTGTCGTACAGCCATGACGGACCCTGCAAACCGACTACTCCCAGAATCGAATTTATTGGACCGTAGTAAGGGCTGAGAAGCCATCGCCAGAGCATTGCAGCAGCTACCCAAGAGCTCAAGACTGGAATATAGAATATTGTCCGAAACACTCCTGTGAACCTAGTTTTGATGTTGAGAAGCATTGACAGGGACAGTGAAGCGATGATCATGAGGGGTATATACAGAACTATGTAATAAAGAGTGTTGATGAGCACTCTCCAGAACTCTTCGCTTCCGAATATCTTCTTGTAATTTTCAAAGCCCAAAAAACTGGCTTTACTTAGAACATCCCAGTCTGTAAGGCTGAGAATGAAAGAGTAAACAATGGGGAAGACTTGAAAGAAGATGAACCCACAGATACTGGGCAAGAGAAACACAAGAATTACCAATCTCTTTCTTGTCTTTTTATTCATTCAGTCCGATCCTCCCAAACAACCACTTTTCTCGATTTCTCGTCTCTATAAAACATCCCTTGTCGAATGAAACTTCTAAAAAAACGAAACTCTTCAAAAGATACTTTCTTCACTGACGAAACTAAGTTCATTATACTTTCTTCCTTCGCTCAGGCAATTACCCATGATGATGAATAAGCGACTTCTCCGAATGAATAGAACCGTTTATGGATCTCAAGCTTCTTATCTCTATGAAATTCGATAATATCCATTGCAGGATCAGATAGTGAGATCGAAAATTCTGAAGAGCTTAAGATGCGGAGCAACCATCCGAGGGCTAAAGATCAAAATCCAATGAATTAAAAAGAAGTGTTCCCTAGAAAGAGAGATTCGTGAGATCTCTGAAGGAGGTTTCCTTTCAATATGAGCATACCCGCACTGCTAAATTCAGTAATCTCCAGCCGTTAGAAAAGGGCTTTCCTTTACATGGACAAACTCTGCTGCTGCTTAACATTGAAGTTTGTTTTATCAGGGCTGGGATAGATCAGTTCATCCAGCGATTAGTTTTTTTTCACATTTCTTTATCTCTTTGTATAACGCTGGAAAACGTACGATGTATTAATTTATATTGTTCTACTACACATGCTAGAGGTGGTATATGGATAGAGAGACAGCAAAAGTGACCCTCCTGGCCGAGGCACTGGAGATGAGCAGGAATTCCTATATTGAATATCGTAGTCTCGAAGGGCTTGAGTCATTCTTTGACAGAAGCACAGCTATAGAGCTTGCAAAGGGACTTAAGGATGGATTCTCTCTTGAAATGCCCCTGGAAGTGATAATGAGCAACGGATTCTTCAGGGGTTATCTTGCCGGTCTTATGCTTTCAGACAAGACTACTTCACATGTTGTCAAGGAGCAGATAGCCAAGATCCTTCTCGAAGATCTTCTGCGCACGCTGAATGAGGCAGAGGAAACTTCACCCGGTCAAGAAGAGAGTTTTCAGTCAGAGAGAGACTTGAAGAAGAGATTCTATTCCCTATTCGAAGAGAAAGAGCGCGAAGAATCTGGAGGACTTGTAAGAGAGAATCTCTCGCTTTTCAGACATTTCATGAATAGTAAGGATTATATTCCTATTTACCTTTGGGGCAATGAATTGACGACTTTCATTTGCGAAAGCTTAGATTCGGAGCAGTTCGAGGGCTCGTTAAAGGAACACTTGAGAAAGATTGTTCCTTTTGTGCTTGCATCATACTCGATGCCCGATACTGTGGGTTCGTCAGTAGGACTTCAATTACCGTCGGTTGAGAGTTATTTGAGCTCGCAGTTCCCGATTCTGGCTATGATAAGGAATCGAAAACTGAATCTTGATCAGGTGACTCAGTTCATCAAGAGCCTGTCTCACATTATATTTGGGGATATCATGTTGGCGCCGGTTAGCATGGCAGCAGGCGGAAAGACGGAAGAGAAAGCAAGGGCAAAACTGATTATCAATAAGTTGTTCGCTTCTATGAGTGATTCTGAACTCGGTATTATGTTGAATTCCTCCAGCTACGAGTCTAGAGACGGTTTTCTTTACGAAGTTGTCGTGTGCAATGATTTCAGCAAAGTTTTCGATAGATTGAAGAATATTTTGAAAGGGATAGAAAAGAAGGCTTCCCTGTTTTCCAATATGGCTATTGCGAGCGCTCTCCTGGACAAGGATGAGGCAATTGATTATGTGGTAGAGTATGTCGCATATCTGAAGACGCTGGAGCCAACAATCGCAGTTGTACGATCGGGACTCTTGTTATGCATGAAATACGACTTTGAAGACGAGGAGCTCTTCAGCGAGAAGTTTTCTGAGATAACAGATGAGAAACCAGATCCGCCTTTGATCCGATCTCTTCTTCGGGATTCATTCGGTGATCTTGATGTGATCTATGAACACATGGCAGACGAGTATTCTCATAGAACGACGATTGATGGTGTAATTTCGAACTTGAAATCGATTAAGGAACCTAATTTCATTTCGTTCGAGAAGACCGGCAGTCTTGAGTATTCACGAGTGCCGATGTATACGCTGATAAACTCAGTGATAAGTCAGAACGATATCGATCATGCATTCGATACCATGGTAGCTTACTGCAAGAAGTACCGGTTCAACTTCGAGTTCATGAATACACTTCTCTTCCTTTCCACAAGAGAAACTGACGAACTGAAAAAGCTCCTCCACTCTGTGGGCGAGCTCGCTTTGAACCTCCTTCACGATATCGTTGAAAAGGATAAATGGGCATCGCTTATAGAGAACGAAGAGAGTCCATCAAACACCGAACTCCTCCAAGTCATCGAACATTATGTGGATAGCTTGATCGACCGGAAGGATTACAGGGAAGCACTGAGGGTTATCGAAGAAGTCTTTCCCCTTGTCGGCCCAGACGATTACGGCTACCTCTTGGCGAGCAAATTACTTGTGTGCTGGAGACTGAAAATGTTCGATGAATTGGCCAAAACAATGGAGTCTAATAACCACAGTGGTCATCCGAAGGCTCTTGCAGTATTGGCGCTGAAGAACTATGCCTACAGGGAGCTAGACAGGGCGAAACAGATTCTTCTGAACATTCTTCGTCACTACCCTGACTTCATCAAGTATCTGCTGGAGGAAGAAGAAAACGATAAGAAGGACTTCGAGAAAGCAGAAAGAGGCAACCTCAGGAGGCAGAAAAGAGTCGATTCGCTGACTCTTGCAGAAGAGTTCAGAGGGGATTGGCTCAACCTTAGGGGCGGAAAGGAATGGCTGAAGAAGGTGCAGAAGGTTTTTGATGAAGTGAGGGACGGCAGTAATCTGCCGAAGAACCTTGACTCTTCAAGCTGGTAATGAATTAAAATACTTGGTCCCTTGGGGACAGACTCCATTTTTAACCTTCCGTTAATATAAAGACGTCCCAACGAACATTGGGAAGCGCAAGAGTGGTCCCTTGGGGACAGACTCCATTTTTTGGTCCCTTGGGGACAGACTCCATTTTTAACCGTCCGTTAATATTAAATACTTGGTCCCTTGGGGACAGACTCCATTTTTGACCTTCCGTTAATATAAAGACGTCCCAACGAACATTGGGAAGCGCAAGAGTGGCTTCGCGGAGAAACAAAGGATCGGGTTAAAGAGCGGGTTAGGAAATACGAGTTAACAATACCGGGTAGAAGGAAATAGAACGGATGATACTTATTTGCTGATGAAGGCCAGTCACCTTCAGTACCACTTTGCGGGCAAAGACCGCTGTTAGCTCATAAAAACCACGTTGTCCGTCAGCGGTAAACCGTTCTCCGAGAAGAGTAGACGCCAATGAGAAAAAATTGCTATTTGTTCCAGAGGAAGGATCTGTTCTTGGTTAGTCAAAGTGAGATCAAAGAGATGCATGTGACGAGGTAAGTTTCATCGCCAATCTTACTGGTTTCTTCTCTCTTCTCTCGTGAGCGCAGCGAACGTCTCCACTACGCTCTTTCTCAATTGTCCTTGTTTGCCCGACGAAGTCGGAACTGGCCTCGCCGAAGGCGAGACTGGCCTTTGCGAAGCAAAGACTTGCCACCGAAGGTGACTGGCCTGTCATTATTGTTAAGTTAACGCAATTCAAATAATGGAGTCCGCAAAAGAGGCATCATGGATTGTTGTAGATCTTTTCTCCCGGCTTCAGCGAATGAACTAGCCAGACGTTGCCGCCTATCACACAGTTGTCTCCCACCACGGTGTTCCCACCAAGCACAGTCGCTCCAGCGTATATCACGACATGGTTACCGATGTCTGGATGACGTTTTATTCCCTTAATCGGATTTCCATTCTCGTCGAGTTCGAAGCTCTTGGCCCCGAGAGTAACTCCCTGATAGATTTTTACATGGTTTCCGATTGTACAAGTCTCTCCTATTACAACTCCTGTGCCGTGGTCAATAAAGAAGTAATTTCCGATTGCTGCACCCGGGTGAATATCTATCCCGGTCTTCTGATGCGCATACTCCGTCATTATCCTGGGAATTAGTGGAACGTCCAGTTTGTAAAGAATGTGTGCTAGTCTATAAGTGCTGATCGCTTCGTAGGCAGGGTAAGCAATCATGATTTCTTCTACTGATTTGGCGGCGGGGTCCCCTTCGTATGCGGCCCGCACGTCTTTGACTAGTGCCACAGCAATGGAAGGGAGTTCAGCCAAAAACTCCTTCACAACTTGACTTGCTCCTTCTTCTCCCAATTCAGGTCGTATTTCCATAATCATTTCCCTTAGTGTATTCAAACCCTCAGATAGTAGTCCTTGGCCGTCAACGGTTCGCGTATGTGAAAGCTGTGGGCAGAAGGTTTTTCGAATAAGATGAATGAGCTCTATCGTCTTTAGCTTTATATGTCCAAGTGAGAAAGACTTTGAGGAGCAATGAGTCTTGGCGATTTGTTCGTATGCTTTTGAGACTCGTTGTGAAATCTCATTGCTGAAATTTTCATTCATAAGCATATTTCTCTCCTAAAAAAAGAATTGTGTCGATTTCTTTCAGTATAGACGAGAAAGTATAAGATTACTTTGCGGCACCCATTTTGGTTTCATCAAGAATTCGAGTAAGTTCAAGAGCGAATCAACTATCAGATGTTTCGCTGTGGGTAGCAATTGCCGAAAAGATCTTTGACCATTCTGACATGAGATTGTCCGTGGGAAAACCACCTACCTGACACTTGAGACAGCAGTCTCTCAAGAAGCCCAGATCCCGAGCCAAATCAGGAATGACTTTGTACGCTCTTGCAAGGAGGCCTCACTAAATAATTCGATGAGTGGCTTCTAGAGGGTGTGCAACACTCTCAAATCCGAATCTGCTTAAGAGAACGGTGGTAATTTTTAATTCCCCTGGAACCGAAGCTCAGAAATGCTCTATTCTCTATGTGTGCCTTATCTAAGGAGAGTCGCAGCCCTGTTAGCTGTGGCATTTCCACTATCTCTTCATCTTTGCAGTTATCTAACTAAGCTTTCGGCTCCAGTGACACCATCATGTTTCGTTCTACTCTGAAACGATACATGCGGTAAATCGTTCCCGGATAACACGTCATATGTGAAAAGAGATATTTGTTGGTGTATGCAGCTTTGTCGAGAAGAACTCTCCGACGCAAGGAGCTCTCTCTCACTTCAGCTGCTGTCGATATTCTTAGCTACCTCTCCTAGTGGCGGAAGGTCTTTTTGAATCGTATTTCACACAAAGCTAGGTTCACGCCGAAGTACTCGTGAATCAATGTGTCTCTCATTCCCGCAATGCTTCTTTGGAGAATTTCGGGATGCTTGTCAATTACTTCGCTCGGAAGTCTCTTGACTGCCTTGCCGATTATCTCAAGGCTTCTGATTGTAGCTCGAACGGTCTTCTTGTCAGCTGTGAACTCGTCTGCGTTCCTGACTTCCCTGCGAAAGTCTGCAATCTGATCTATTTCGTTTATTATGTCATTGATATTGTCGGAAAAAGCCGCTTCAAATTTCTACTGCCTCTCTTAGAATGCTTTCCCCGATCAACGGTTTAAGAGTGCTTTCGTCTACTAGATCTACGTTAACCGATAAAAGGCTAGAGAGCTCATTTCTGAGGTCAATATAGTCAATAAGCGTCAGCGGCGCAGTATTGTCAAATCGTACAAGAAGACCCAGGTCGCTATCCTTCTTCTGTTCACCTCGCGCATAGGAACCAAATACTCTCAACGACTCAACATAATATTGCGATCTGAAATAGGGCATTCTGTCCCTGAGAACAGCCCTGATCCGATCGAGAGAGATCATTATCATCACCTCAGACTCATCATACCATCGTACTTAACGACGGAGTGTGAAACTGGTGGCAGAAGAACAGCTCTTCGCTGTGGGCTGGGAAGAGTGCTGCGAGCTCGGGAAGAACGGTTCATCGTTCCGACACTTCGTGTACAGGTTGTTGGTCCAGAACTACGAGAAGAGGAGAGAGGGCGAGACTGAAGAGACAAGATCCCGTGCAGGCCCATCACGGGATGACAGAAGAAGCGTTGAGCAAGTCAGCCTCTACGGGATGACAATGTCAGACGATTATGCGATTCTTTTGTAGGGGCGAACGGCCGTTCGCCCGAAAAAGGTCCTGGTTGCTTTCTAAATGTTGACGCCAAAGCTTTCAAATTATGTTCGTAAGCAGGATAATCCGTCAGAGCAATCACCCATGTAATTGTAGAACATGGACACACCCCACCGCAAGCGGTCCCCCCCGCTCAAGCGGGGATTTAAGATCTAGAGCATAGGAACGGTTCTTCGTTCAGCGCTACGCGTCCAGGTTACTGGTTAAGGGACACGCGAGAATAAGAGAGATGGTGAGAGGGACGAGAAGAATGAGATCCCGTGCAGAGTCCCCAAACAGGAGCATTTTGGGGCAGGCTCTACGGGATGACAGAAGAGGAGCTCATTGGGGCAGGCTCTGCGGGATGACAGAAGAAGCGTTGAGCAAGTCAGGCTTTACGGGATGACAATTTCAGATGATTATACAGTTCTCTTGTAGGGGCGAACGGCCGTTCGCCCGAAAAAGGTCCTGGTTGTACGCGAAAAATGGGACAGACCTCCTCAGG
>NZ_JFHL01000007.1 GCF_003664995.1 Mesotoga sp. BH458_6_3_2_1
GGTCAAATAAGCCTTGAGATTAAGCACACAGGAAAGCCGTATGCGGGAGATCCGCACGTACGGTTTGAGGTGGCAGGAGATGGAAACGGATGAGATGACCCGCTTGAGGGGGACACTCTCCCGAAAGGGGAGTAAACAGCCTGGCCTCACAAGGTCTGTACTTACACCGCGCCATTTCTTGACCCTACGCACGTCTGAAGCACGCCTCAAACCATGCGACCTTTACGAAACTTGAATTGGTATTTACCTCAATTGAGAGAACGGTTTACCGTTGACGGTCAATGTGTTCCCATATGATGCTGATAGCGAAACAAGTTCGTGACGGATCTTGACGCTTTCTACAACGACCTCGGACGACGTGGACCGTCGACGGTCAAGATTATCAATTCTCTTCTTCTCGCGAGCAGAGCGAGAGTCTCATCGTGCTCTTTCTCGATACATTCTCTCTTGTGCCCTCAAAGCGGTACTGAAGGTGACTGGCCTGCGTCCGCAGACTGGCTCCATGAAGTGGTACTGGCGAAGGCGAAGCCTTCACTGGGGCGGAAGCTTCTCCACCAAAGTGACTGGCATTTAAGTATTGTCACATTGACTGAAAGTAAATAATGGTGTCGCATTTTACGTGGCAAGTATCTGCCCGTTCCTGCTATTCAGTTCTCTGCGCCGTCCAGTCATGAGGTCCCGACTTGTAACTGCTGTTAATACAAACAGTCGCGGTGCCCGTCATACCATCTGAGTCGAATCGGCCTGTGAATTCAATCGTTTCTCCGCCCTCGTAGCTTGAATAGAGAAATGAGATGTTGTCCTTCGAAGTCGTACCGGAAATTGTGCCATAATTTGCAGTGTAGATGTGGTTCCCCAGATAACCATCGAGCTTGCCCTTCTCGTGAGTGGTAATCTGCATGAAGGCCGTGAACGTTTCTGATTCACTTCTTATGACTGAAAGATTCCATGCACCGACAAGACTTCTTGTCTTGGCAACTGATGGACATCCAGTGAACAAAATCACAACTGCAACTGCAATAACGACAACAAAAGCTACGCGTTTCACAATCGATACACCTCGCTATAAGAGTGATGACACAATTTTGGTAGCATCAAGATTGACTCAATGCACTAGGAACTGAATTTCGAAACCAGCTTTCGGAGATCAAAAATCTCTATCCATTCACAAAAGCAGACACATCATAAAGAGAGAATCGACAACTGCAATATTACTATAGCATTCTCGGCATCGGTTATGATTATCTAGGTACCGTATCTCACTTGCGGTGGACCGTCTTGTCCTCAAAAGAACTCCACCGCTACACATTCCTCCTTTCTCAAGGGAGGATTTAAGAACCAGATCAAGAGCAGTGAACAGTGAACAGTTCTGCAACACATAATCGACAACGGTTGCACCATTCTCCTATATCTTCATCCCTTAGAGCATGCCCTCAAATCCACTCACTTTGTCATCCCGTTTAGCCTGCCCTGAAAAGGTCCTGTTCAGGGATCCTGTTTGGGGTCTCTGTTCAGGGTTCTGCACGGAATCTCGCATAAGAAAACGCTCTACACTTAAGACCAAGGACCCGCTGAGCGCTGAGCGAAAGAATTCGTCATTCTGAACTTGATTCAGAATCTCTTGTTTTTTTACTTTGACCAAGAACGAAGAACAGGTTTTTTCTCCTCAGTGGACGGAGAACCGATAACGGACAACCATTTTCTTATTCAACTTGCACCTTGGAACTTGCAGCTGTTCGCATTTTCGCGGCATTGACAGAGTGTTTGACCTGATAACGCAAGATTACTTCGAGAGGGCGATGACATTTTCTATTCATGTATCTTCTGCCTCAGGTTATACCTTGACCCAAAGGAAGTGGCGCCGACAAAGGCCATTCTTCGTTTTCCTAAATCGAGAATTCGCTTTCAAAGCATGAATGCTTTTAGCTTCAGAAGAATCCTTTGGAAGCAGCGGATGCTATAATTTGGTAGATACTCTGATCAATTATGGAAGGGGGGACAGACATGATTATAGTCTCCAAGGAAGAATTACTTGCTTTCAAGAAGCTGGATCTCTTGTATCAGATGAATCTTTTGCGGGAACAGTCAGCAAGGCTAGAGCGAAGGTACGATTGTTCACTAGAAGAGTTTAGAAGCCTTGTTAATGATTCTGACGAAAACTATGAAATGTGGGATGACTTAATTGAATGGGAAGCATGCCAGTCTGCTCTTTCAGAAGTAAGCTCGCTGATGGAGAGAATAAATGCAGAAGATATTGAAGTTCGTTGAAAAATCCTTACTCGTTCAGGACTTCAAGATTCATGACTTCAAGACCGGTACGGAATTTGCATACATTAAACTCGAAATCCTTCTCAAGAACTCATCAAAGGTCTATATAAGGGAATTTGTGAACGCCAAACAGAGAAAATATTCTTTACATTGGATTATAGACACTCAGACTGAGATACGGTGGGATAACTCGCCCCATCACAAAAGCATTAGAACTCATCCGCATCATGTTCACTTTAACCAAAACGTTTTTCCTTCTGAATGCTCTGATCCTGTAACGATATTGGCATGGATCGAAAGCTTGCTGACAAACAGAGAAGAACTGGCACCGGAAATTATCATTCGCGAAATTCGGAAACTTCGCTAAGAAACCTTAGAATCGACTTATCGGAATAACTACTGTTGAAGCAAATTAATCATCAAATTACCCAAAGAGACGAACTTTCAAGCAGACTGATTAAACTCATACACTCGATCTCATCCTTGAGCCTACCCCAATGAGCCTGCCCCAAAATGTTGCTGTTGGGGGGGTCTGGACGGGATCTTTTCCTTTCTGTTCTTTTCTCTACCTTTAGAAGATCGAGATGCTGAAACAAGTTCAGCATGACGGATTGAGACGTTTTCGGAATTGTCAAACGTTGTCATCCCGTGATGCTTTTGCACGGGATCTCGCATCAAAGGGCCGCTCTTCGCTGATCGCTAAACGCTGTGAAGAGCCATCCTTTGGCAAGACCCAAGCCCAGATCCTGGCCAGAAGCATGGCAGGATGACATGAAGCAAGAGCCTGCCCTGAAGCCTGCCTCAAAATGGTTCTGTTTGGGGTCCTGTTCATGGATCTTGCACGGGATCTCATTCTTCTTGTCCCTCTCGCGATCTCTCTTATTCTCGCGTGTCCCTTAACCAGTAACCTGGACGCGTAGCGTTGAACTAATAACCGTTCCTATGCTCTAGATCTTAAATCCCCGCTTGAGCGGGGGGGACCGCTTGCAGTGGGGAGTGTGCGCTCTGAAGCACGCCTCAAACCGTGCGACCTTTACGAAACTTGAATTGGTATTTACCTCAATTGAGAGAACGGTTTACCGTTGACGGTCAATGTGTTCCCATATGATGCTGATAGCGAAACAAGTTCGTGACGGATCTTGACGCTTTCTACAACGACCTCGGACGACGTGGACCGTCGACGGTCAAGATTATCAATTCTCTTCTTCTCGCGAGCAGAGCGAGAGTCTCATCGTGCTCTTTCTCGATACATTCTCTCTTGTGCCCTCAAAGCGGTACTGAAGGTGACTGGCCTGCGTCCGCAGACTGGCTCCCAAATGCTCCTACGGTCTGTCACATTTTTCCCGTAAAAGGCAGATATTCCAATCAGGACCTTTTTCGGGCGAACAGCCGTTCGCTCCTACAAAAGAATCGCATAATCGTCTGACATTATCATCCCGTAGCATTTCGAATTCGGGACTGACGGGCTCCTGATTTCTGTCCCGGTCCGTTTCGCCTCGGGCGGGAGACATTTGCAGGTTCACTGTAAACGATTCTCCAAACTCCGAGCGAGCGGAGCAAAAGATATGCTGCACAGGAAGAACGTGAAGAGCCGGTAGTCGATCCTCTTGATCAGTGATCCAATTAAGAATCATGCACTTGTTATTGTTTTTCTGAGCGATTAGCCTACAGCGTTTCAAACAAGCGGTTCCACCAGCGATAAGGGTCTTCATCTTGATCGTGCAGCAGTATTATAGAATAGTGTGTCGATTTCTTTCTGTAGGGGCGAACGGCTGTTCGCCCAAAAGAGTACTGATAAGGGAACCGAATAGGGGACTGACGAGCTCCTGACGTCTGTCCATGTCTATTCGAATAATAGAGTCCCTATTTTTAGAAGCGAGCCGGATGACCTGAAGTCAAAGTCCCCTGCCTCGAAAACACGTTCTATTTTCCCATATGATCCTGATAGCGAAACAAGTTCGTGACGGATCTTGACGCTTTCTACAACGACCTCGGACGACGTGGACCGTCGACGGTCAAGATTATCAATTCTCTTTTTCTCGCGAGCGGATCGAGAGTCTCATCGTGCTCTTTCTCGATACATTCTATCTTGTGCCCGCAGAGCGGTACTGAAGGTGACTGGCCTGCGTCAGCAGACTGGCAGTGAGGATCTTTCCCCGCAAAGCGGTACTGAAGGTAACTGGCCTGCGTTAGCAGACTGGCACATTTTGCCTCCTGGCGCGTAAGCGCAAGCATCACTTCCCGACGAAGTCGGCCTCACTTCCCCTGATGATCCTCCGGGCATCACTTCCTCGCGCTAGCGAGCCTCACTTCTACAAAGGTTCTTCGCCAGCCTTGCGTCCACTGATGCTCCTCAGTGCATTGCGACCGCCGATGCTTTTCGGCGCCTTGCGTCTTATGTTCTATAGCAGCATCACTTCTGTTCTTGCCAGACCCAAGACCCTAAACCCGCGATAAATCCCGAAGCTTCAACTGCCGGAGAATGTTCTTACCGTCTCGACACTTCGTGCTAATTGCTGTACAATATAGTTCGTATGCGAAATATTCGGAGTTTAAGTATTCGAGTGCGAAAGTGCCAAGAATTTTTGAAGAAGGTGGTTCTATTGGAAGAGAGCTCTAGAATAGAAGAAATGCTGACAGCGATCCGGAGGATCATGTCGCTTATGAAGCAGAGCTTCGAAAGGGATTTCAAGAAGATGGACGTGACGCAGTCACAGATCCTTGTAATGAGAGTACTGAACCAATATGGCGATATGAAGGTAAGCGATATAAGTAAAGAACTCGATCTTTCAAATAGCACGGTTTCTGGAATAATCGACAGACTAGTCGAGAAGAAGATCGTCCAAAGAAAACGAAGCGAAGAGGACAGGCGAATCGTGATGATTAGTCTTGCGGACGAGTATCGCCAACCTGTAAGGAAACACCTCAATGCCTTTGCGCAAAAGATGCGAAGAGCGTTGTCAACTATAACAGAGGAAGACCTAGATTCCATAATTCAAGGGCTCGAGAAGCTGGAGAAGATACTCCAAGCATCGCAAGAACCCAAAGAAAGTGGACAAAGCAGATGCTAAAACTAATCAGGTACCTTAAACCCTACACTGTCTTCATAGTTATCGCGGTGGCGCTGCTCTTCGTACAGGCCATGACGGAATTGGCCCTTCCAGACTACATGTCGAATATCGTAAACGTCGGCATTCAGCAGGGAGGTATCGAAGACGCTATTCCCGAGGCAATAAGCAAAGAAGCTTTGGATAACGTCTCTCTTTTCATGAGTGGAGAAGAGAAGCAAGAAGTCCTGAGCTATTACGAACTGATCAACAAAGACTCGGCCAATTACGAAGAAAACCTCGAGAAGTACCCTGCGCTGGAGAACAAAGATGTCTACGTCCTGAAATCCGGAGAGATTGAAGATCGCCCAAGTCTTAACTTAATTCTTGGAAAGGCCCTAATGGCCTATTCTGGAGTCAAGAGCGGCACGGCAGGGACAAACGGTAACTTCACGCCTCCGGAGGGCTTCAACATCCCCGAGGGGGCAAACGTCTTCTTACTTATGAGACTAATGCCTGAAGCCCAGAGGCTCGAAATGCTAAATCAAGTCGACAGCATGGTCGAAGTCATGGGTGAGAACATAGTCAACCAGTCGGGCGCGCTTGCTGTAAAGGAAATCTACGGAGAACTTGGCATAGACACAGAAAAGCTGCAGAGCCGCTACGTGCTCAGCACCGGTCTCATAATGGTTCTCGTGACCCTGCTTAGCGCGCTGTGTACCATCATGGTCGCCTTCATTGCCTCGAAGATAGCGGCCGCATCGGCCAGATCGATGAGAAGAGATGTTTTCGAAAAGGTCGAGAATTTCTCGAACTCTGAATTTGCGAGATTCTCTACGGCTTCGCTCATAACAAGAACTTCAAACGATATAACCCAGATACAGCTCGTCATTGTTCTCATAATTAGAATGGTATTC
Source organism: Mesotoga sp. BH458_6_3_2_1 (assembly GCF_003664995.1). NCBI lineage: Bacteria > Thermotogati > Thermotogota > Thermotogae > Kosmotogales > Kosmotogaceae > Mesotoga > Mesotoga sp. BH458_6_3_2_1. The sequence continues at coordinate 6,233 of NZ_JFHL01000007.1, forward strand.
TACGCTCCAATCATAGGAGTCGGAGGAGTGATCAGGGCTCTCGAGAAGAGCACCTCCATGTCATGGATCATCGCCCTCGCTGTCATTATTATGCTAGGCCTTGTGGGGATCGTGTTCGCCATAGCCCTTCCGAAATTCAAGAAGATGCAGAAGCTTATCGACAGGCTCAATCTCGTTACAAGGGAACACCTCTCCGGTCTCATGGTCGTAAGGGCCTTCAACACCCAGAAGTTTGAAGAAGGGAGATTCGACTCAGCAAACAAGGACTTTACAAGAACGGACCTCTTCGTAAACCGGGTGATGGTAGTGATGATGCCGGCGATAATGTTTGTCATGAACGGAACAATGCTTCTCGTCGTCTGGGTTGGCGCCCACCAAATAGAGGCCTCGACCATGCAGGTCGGAGACATGATGGCCTACATCCAGTACGCCATGTTGATCATCTTCGCCTTTCTCATGTTGACAATGACGTTCATCATGATTCCAAGGGCCTCCGTTTCTGGAGCGAGAGTCTCAGAAATCCTCGAGGTCGACCCACAGATAAAAGACCCCAAGAATCCGAAGAAGTTCGACAGTGATTTCAAAGGGAGTGTCGAATTTAGAAACGTCTGCTACCGCTTCCCCGGAGCCGAGAAAAACATTCTTGACAACATAAGTTTCACGGCCCTTCCAGGGCAGACGACTGCAATCATAGGCTCGACCGGCTCGGGTAAATCGACGCTGCTGAACATGATACCAAGGTTCTATGACGTCTGCGACGGCCAGGTGCTTGTTGACGGAATAGATATCCGCGAAGTGAATCAGCATGAACTGAGAGACAAGATTGGCTACGTCCCTCAGAAGGGCGTCCTCTTCAGCGGAACGATAGAATCAAATCTTAAGTACGCCGATGAGAAAGCCTCTCAGGAAGAAATCGAAAGGGCAGCCGAGATTGCGCAGGCCGTCGAATTCATAAACACGAAAGAAGAAGGGTATAACTCACCGATTTCACAGGGTGGGACAAACGTATCTGGAGGCCAGAAGCAGAGACTTGCAATAGCCAGAGCGCTTCTGAAAAAACCCAAGATACTACTCTTCGACGACAGCTTCTCGGCCCTGGACTTCAAGACAGACGCGGCGCTGAGAAGAACACTTAAAAGAGAAACGGGAGACAGCACGATGATAATAGTTGGCCAGAGAATTGCGACGATAAAGAACGCCGATCAAATACTTGTCTTGGATGAGGGCAACCTCGTCGGAATCGGCAAGCACCGCGACCTGATGAAAAGCTGTCAGATATACAGAGAAATCGCACAATCACAGCTTTCAGAGGCGGAGTTAGCATGAGCAGGGATACTAGAGAAAAGGCAAGAGGCCCTCAAGGTCGTGGCGGCGGTCCGATGGGCCCCGGCATGATGAGCGGGGCAGAGAAAGCCAAAGACTTCAGAGGAACACTGAAGAAACTCGTTCAGTACCTCAAGAAGTACCAGATCCTGATAATCATAGTCCTATGTTTCGCGGCAGCCGGCGCTCTCTTCTCCATCATAGGGCCGAAGATACTTGGAACGGTGACAACGGAAGTCTTCGAAGGAATAATGGCCAAAATTACGGGAACCGGCGAAGGAATAAACTTCGACTCGATCGCCAGAACCATGTTGATCCTTCTAGGGCTGTACGTACTCAGCGCACTGTTCATGTATATCCAGGGATGGATAATGTCGGGCATATCTGCGAAGGTCACATACAAATTCAGAGAGGAAATCTCTCAGAAGATAAACAGGCTTCCCCTGAAATACTTTGACAAGAGCTCCCAGGGCGATGTCCTGTCAAGGGTAACCAACGATGTCGACACCATAAGCAGAACGCTGAACCAGAGTTTGAGCCAGATCATAACGTCCATCACGACCGTCGTCGGCGTCATCATAATGATGTTCTCGATAAGCTGGCAGCTCACGCTTATAGCCTTGCTAATACTGCCTGTCTCTATGGGACTAATCGCCTTTGTGGTTAAAATGTCCCAGAGATACTTCAAGAAGCAGCAAGAGTATCTCGGCAAGGTAAACGGCCACATAGAAGAGATGTACGGCGGCCACGTCGTCGTCAAAGCCTTCAATGGCGAGAAAAAGAGCATAGAAACCTTCGACAAACTGAACGTCGAACTTTACGACTCGGCCTGGAAATCACAGTTTCTCTCCGGCATGATGATGCCTATCATGACCTTCGTCGGCAACCTTGGATACGTTCTCATAACAATAATGGGCGGCTGGTTCGCCGTAAGAAAGATGATAACGGTTGGCGACATCCAGGCCTTTATACAGTACGTGAGGTCGTTCACTCAGCCTATCGCCCAGATCGCAAACATCATGAACGTCTTCCAGCAGACGGCAGCGGCAGCCGAGAGAGTCTTCGAATTCCTCGAAGAGGAAGAGGAGATAACCGAGACCACTACCCCCGTTACAGGAGTCGATCATCACGGCCACGTCGTATTTAAGAACGTCAGATTCGGCTACGACCCTGAGAAGATAATTATAAAAGACTTCTCATGCGAAGTTGACAAGGGCCATAACATTGCCATCGTCGGGCCCACGGGAGCTGGAAAGACAACGATAGTTAAACTCCTGATGCGCTTCTACGATGTCAACTCCGGAGAAATACTTCTGGACGGGCATAACATAAAAGACTACACCCGGCACGACCTGAGAGAAAACTTTGGGATGGTTCTCCAGGATACCTGGCTCTACAACGCAAGCATCTGGGACAACATAAGATACGGAAGACTCGATGCAACAGATGAAGAAGTACTGGCAGCGGCTAAGGCTGCTCACGTCGACTCCTTCATCCACACCCTTCCAGACGGCTACGACCTCGTGCTGAACGAAGAGCAGACCAACATCTCCCAGGGCCAAAAGCAGCTGATAACTATCGCCCGCGCGATTCTGGCAGACCCGAAGGTCCTAATACTCGACGAAGCAACCAGTTCAGTCGACACAAGAACGGAAGCCCTTATCCAGCAGGCCATGAAAAACCTCATGAAGAACAGAACCAGCTTCATCATTGCCCACAGGCTTTCGACAATAAGAGACGCCGACCTTATACTCGTCATGAACGAAGGCGACATCGTCGAACAGGGAGGCCACGAAGAACTGCTCGCACGTGGAGGTTTCTACGCAGATCTTTACACCAGCCAGTTCGAAAGCGACTTCGTAGAGGCTGTATAAGCAAGAAAGAAATCATAATATCGAACAAACCCGGCGGGCCGCAGCCCGCCTTTTTCTATCTCTGCAGTGCTTCGCTCTTCTGAACCAAGAACAAAGTTCCTACCTATGGAAGAACCGCTTGAACTTTCTATCTCGGAGAACGTTTGACGGATCAAGGATAACAGCTCTTAATGCTCTTGATCTTAAATCCCCGCTTGAGCGGGGGGGACCGCTTGCGGTGGGGAGTGTTCTCTTGAAAGCCGTTGTACGTTATGTCCTTTTTTTCGCGTAAAGGGCAGAGATTCCAACCACCTTTTTCGGGCGAACAGCCGTTCGCCCCTACAAAAGAGTCGCATAATCGTCTGAAATTGTCATCTCGTAGCGCCTGCCCTGAAAATCTCCTGTTCAGGGATCCTGTTTGGGGGGTCTGCACAGTATCTCGCATCTAGGAGCCGCTGTACGATAAAGAACGTGAACCCGCTGAACGCTGGGAAGAGCCTAAAAAGAGCATTAACGAGAATTCGCTTCGCTCACGAGAAGACGAGAGCGAAAATAGGGACTGACCGGTTCCTATGGTCTGTCCCATTTTTCGCGGAAAACCGAGATCCTGGCCAGAAACGTGCCAGGATGACCTTAAGCGATGTTGTCATCCCATAATTCCCCCATGCCGTCATCCCGTAGTGCTCCTGTACGGGATCTCGATCTTGCGAGACCCTAGACCCCACAACCCCAGACCCGGAACGTTCGGCGGGGAACGGGGCACAGATGACGGAGAACCGCTCTTAACGCTCTTCCAAGGACAGGTCCTTGCTCTTGGACGAAGTACGAAGGACGGCTCTTTACCCTCCGCAACGAAGAACCACATTACTGGAATGCAAATAATGGAGTCGCCATCTATCGATGCAAACGGATCTGAAGTGAGCGTTCAGAACTTGAAATTACGATAACACTCTCATAGCCTGTTGAGATGATAGACGCATACCCTCTTGATGCTTCTAATCTCTTTTGTGAATAGCGCCCACTAACATTGCGGGACTCATCACTTTCGCCAAATCCTCGGGAAAATGCTTTGCATTCCCGGTAACGATAGGAGCATCGGAGGCCCGCGCAACTTCGACAAAAGGTAAATCATATAAATCAGGAAGTTTTATAAAGACAGGCTCAGGGCTCACAAAAGAACCTTCCCTGAGAAAGAAGTCCAAGAGCGAGCGGATATCATCGTTCGAGAATTGAAACCTGGGTCTACGTAAAACTCTCTCATATTCATCGATTATTCTTGCATCATAACAGGGAACGACGGACCTAGAAAGGATTGTATTCAATACAGCAGCAGGCTTACCGTATGGATTGATAAGCGCAGAGACAAGCACATTCGTGTCAAGCACTATTCTCATCGGTCTTCTTGTCTGCTCTCCGTTATCTCCCTATCAATTTCCTCTGCAGATAGGCTATTAAGACCTAGCTTCAAAGACTGAAGTCGCATCCGCTCAACTGCGAGCTCCGCCTTTGCCCGCGAAATCGCCTTCATCAAGAAGTCCAGATCCTCGTCAGCTCTTATCATTATTGCTTTGGGCTTGCCATTAACTGTTACGATAACCTCGGATCCCTCATCGAGCGTTTCCCACACTGCTGAGGGATTGCTTCTCAAATCTCGAGTTGCGATATATTTCATGATGACCACCTCGTGTACAAATATATCATACAATTAATCATACATTATAACATTCGAACGCCACTGGTTCCTCTTCTTTCACTTACCTAATATCGTCAGATAGTCCTCCTAGAGCAACAAAGGCCTGCTCAACGTTCTGAACATCGAGAAAGAGAATTGACGAGACGCTCGCTGCGCTCACGAGAGGACATCAGCGAAAATAGACACTGACGATTCTCCTAGCGTCCCATTTTTCGCGTACAACTAAGACCTTTTTCGGGCGAACAGCCGTTCGCCCCTACAAGAGAACTGCACAATCATCTGAAATTGTCATCGCGTAAAGCCTGCCCTGAAGCCTCAGTTTGTCATCCCGTGATGCTTTTGCACGGGATCTAACATTCAGAAACCGGTATACTCTTAGAAACAGAAACCCGTTGACCACTGTAAGCGAAAATAGGGACTGACGAGATCTAAGCGTCTGTCTCGTTTTTCGCGTAAAACCGAGATCCTGGCCAGAACCGTGCCAGGATGACGCGAAGGTAGTAAGACAGTCATCCCGTGATGGTTCTGCACGGGATCTCATCTGACCGCGCAGTCGGAACTGGCCTCGCCGTAGGCGAGACTGGCCACCGAAGGTGACTGGCTTGCGTTAGCAGACTGGCTAATTTTTGCCCTGAATCCACTCAGATAGTCATCCCGTAGTGCTCCTATACGGGATCTCATCTCTTCAGTCTCGTCCTCTCTTTCTCTCTCCTCTTCTCGCTCTTTCGTGAAAGTGGAGTCCTTGAAGGCGCGCATGACTCTGGCCTCTTACATCATTTCCTACGGATTCCAAACGACCTCCTTATCACGGAGGCTTGACCCACATAATAGGGATATTCTATGGATCGGTAATCCATAAAAAGCAATCAAAGTGGTATCATTTACCTGGTGATGAAAATGGATTTTTCGACAGTTGCATTTTACAATCCATGGTGGGACGAAAAAAGCAAGAATACAGACTTCGCTTTCCATCTAGTTGGCAAGTACGAGAGTAGCTCATTCAAGAGAGACTACAATGGTTTTTTTGATCTTAGTGGAAATAACCTGTACATCGTCAGGGGCCCGCGTCAGATTGGAAAGTCTACTCTGCTGAAGTTTACTATTGCAAACCTCCTGAAATCAGGAGAAAGACGCTCAGTGCTCTATCTCCCGCTTGATACAATATCCAAAGCGGATGAGCTCAGAAGCCTTTTGATTCAATATCTTCAATTCACTAGAAACGAGAAAAAACGATATATATTCATTGATGAAATCACGATGGTCGATCAGTGGCAACGCGCTATTAAAGAGGTCCGAGACAATACAGAGATGGGCAATGACTTCTTTGCATTATCTGGCTCCTCTGCAATTGACTTAAAGAGATCATCTGAAAGGCTTCCAGGTAGAAAAGGCCAAAGCGGGGGAGATATTCTACTTCTTCCGTTGACTTTCAGAGAGTACCTGAGCTGCAAGAAAGTTGAGGGACTTCCGAAATGTCAACCCGAGGACATTCTAAAAATGGTCCCGGCAGACGCCTTTGAACTGCTCATTAAGAACGAAATTCTTAAAACTGAATTCTTCAACTATATATCTTCTGGAGGATTTCCCTCGGCAGTTGAAGCTTATGCAAAAGGTGAAAGTCGCGAGCCCCTAATAAGCACTTTTTGGGAGATCCTGATAGGAAACATAGAGAGGTATGGTCTTTCAAGAGCGAAGCTCATCCAGATACTTACCTATGTCTCGACCAGACTTTCATCAAGGTTCTCCTGGAACAGTGCGGCAACCGAGACGGAAATAGACACAAAGACATTTCAAAAATACGTTGAAGTACTGCGAATCGACTACTTACTCCTTACCCTCAAGCACATGGATCAAAAAACACATCTACCTTCAGAAAAGAAACAGAAGAAGATATATTACTGCGACAGACTGATCTCAGATGTAGTCTCGCAAAAGCTTGGTCTTCAGCTTGAGAGAAGCGCAATACTGGAGAACATAATGACGACAAACTGCGCATTCGCTTTTGGAAAGAACCTTGACAATGGACTTGATTCGATTACTGACGTCGGTTACTGGTACTCAAAGGAAGGGAAAGAAATCGACTTGCTAGTAAATCACGTTCCGATCGAGCTAAAGTATCAGAACACAATAACCTCGCAGGATCTCTCGACCATAAAAAGACACTTCAAGAAGGGAATCATCCTTTCCAAGCATACTCTTGATCTTTCGGGAGATATAAAAATACTGCCTCTTTACATCTTCCTCGCGATTACTGGACAGTAAGTCTTCCGGGATTACCCTCGGAAAAAATGAGAACTGACAAATTCTCTAATGTCTGTACCCAATCAAAGAGCCGCTCTTCGCTGGTCGCTTAACGCTTACAAGAGCCGAGAATGAGGATATCCGAGAATTCGCTGCGCTCACGAGAGGACATCAGCGAAAATAGACACTGACGATTCTCCTAGCGTCCCTTTTTCGCATACAACCAGAACCTTTTTCGGGCGAACGGCCGTTCGCCCCTACAAGAGAACTGCACAATCATCTAAAATTGTCATCTCGTGATGAACCTGCACGGGATCTCTCCCATTCTCATCCGTCTCTCCCTCTCTCTTTTCTCTCATGCTTCTTGACCAACAACCTGTACACGAAGTGTCGGAACGAAGAACAGCTCTTTTGCTCTTGTTCTCCAAGGACGGGTCCATGCTCCGGGACGAAGTACGAAGGACGGCTCTTCGCTCTGCAACTAAATCACTGCAATTCATGATACAATTTTAATGAACATCTGCATATACGTAATTATGCAGGTGTTCGTTGAAAGTGTTGATAAAGAGGTGAGATTATTGGACTCAACAAGGCACCAACTACCTCATAAGAAGATTATTAGAATAGATGAACTCAAAGAAATGGGATATAGCTTCTATCGTATCAAGAAGCTTATCGAGGAGAATATCCTCAAGAAACTGACGCGCAAAAGCTATGAAAATCTAATCTACGAGGGAGATGAATCGGACTTTTACTATGTCAATGCTTATGTGCCAAGGGGTGTGATCTGCCTGATTAGCTCGGCAATCTACTGGCAGCTTACCACAGAGCGTTCCACAGCAATAGACGTGGCGATTTCCAGGAGCGACAAGATTTATACGATGCCAGAGTGGCCTCAGATTCAACTTTACTATTACAGCAAAATTCGATACAATACCGGAATCGTGACTATTCGCGAAGACTCGAATCAGTTCTCCATTTATGATCCGGAAAAGACAGTGATCGACATCCTGCAATATCGGGAAAGACTCGGAATTGAAGTCGCAAAGGAAGTGCTTGTTCAGTATCTCGCAAAAAAAGATAGAAACCTGAACGGACTATACAGATATGCCAAGGAACTCGGCAGTTCAAAGATACTAAGAACCTATCTGGAGGTGTTGCTATGAACAAGGCAGCATCTGTAAAAGCCAGACTGAGAAATCTGGCCCGGAAGCAAGGCCGGAGTTATCAGGATCTACTGCAAATCTATGCGCTTGAACGAACCATCTACAGATTATCCCTCTCTCCCCACAAAGACAAATTCACATTGAAAGGCGGGATCTTTCTTTATGCGCTATTTGAAGGGCGGTTCCCGCGATCAACAACCGATATAGATCTGTTGGGGCAGAGGATCAGCAACGAAAAGGAATCTCTCGAGAAGGTTTTCCATGATATCTTCTCGGTAGATACCGACGATGGGATGCGTTTCGATCTGGAAAGCATGAACCTACGCACCATTGCAGATGCAAAACAATACCCCGGTACTCGAATAACCATTACGGCCTACATAGAGCGAACAAGATTATCCGTAACCGTCGATGTCGGATTTGGCGACTGTATAACACCCGAGAGGGTTCAGATGGAGTTCCCGGTACTGCTGAATGATCCGGAGCCGGTGGTCTTCGCATACTCAAAAGAATCGGTTATCGCAGAAAAACTTGAAGCGATAGCCTCGCTGGGTTTCCTGACCAGTCGCTACAAAGACTTCTACGACATCTTTTTGCTGTCCAGATTCTTTCATTTCAATGGCACAACACTGCAAGCCGCAATTGGGGAGACATTTAGAAATCGTGGCACACCGATGGAAGAGATCGTCGCATTCGAGAAGCAATTCATTTCCGATTCACTCCATAAGAGAAGATGGGCAGCCTTCGCTAAAAAGAAAAACATTACGTTCGATACATCTCTTGAGGAAGTTATGAGCCAAATCAAGAGCTTCCTAATCCCTGTACTTGAAGCCTTACAGAGAGATGAGATCTTCGCCTCGTACTGGGAGCCTGATGACCTAAGCTGGAAGTTCCGACGAGTGGGACAGAGGTAAGAGGTTAGAGTTTAGAGGTAAGAAAACCAAGATCTTTTCGCTCTTCACGTCTGTTTTTCGCGCCATGAATCGAGATCCTGGCCACAAGCATGCCAGGATGACTTGATATGCTTTCATTCCGTATTAAATGTGCCTAAATCCACCCTCTTCTGTCAATCCGTAGAGCCTGCCCTGAAATGCCTCAGTTTGTCATCCCGTGATGGGTCTGCACGGGATCTGGTCTTGAAAACATGGCACGGATAGCGAGCCTGGCCAGGCGGAGCCTGACTGGCCTGCGTCAGCAGACTGGCTCCCAAATGCTCCTACGGTCTGTCACATTTTTCGCGTAAAAGGCAGAAATTCCAACCAGGACCTTTTTCGGGCGAACGGCCGTTCGCCCCTACAAGAGAACTGCACAATCATCTGAAATTGTCATCCCGTAGCATTTCGAATGGAAGACTAACGAACTCCTGACATCTGTCCCCGTCCGTTCCGCCTCCGGCGGGAGACATTTGCAGGTTCACCGTAAACGATTCTCCCCACTCCGCCCGAGCGAGAGGAGCAAAAGATATGCTGCACAGGAAGAACGTGAAGAGCCGGTAGTCGATCCTCTTGATCAGTGATCCAATTAAGAATCATGCACTTCTTGTAGGGGCGAACGGCTATCCGCCCCTACGAGAGAACTGCACAATCATCTGGCATTGTCATCTCGTAGCATTTCGAATAGGGTACTGACGGGCTCCTGACGTCTGTCCACGTTCGTCCCCGTCCGTTCCGCCTCCGGCGGGAGACATTTGCAGGTTCACTGTAAACGATTCTCCAAACTCCGAGCGAGCGAGAGGAGCAAAAGATATGCTGCACAGGAAGAACGTGAAGAGCCGGTAGTCGATCCTCTTGATCAGTGATCCAATTCAGAATCATGCACTTCTTGTAGGGGCGAACGGCTGTTCGCCCAAAAGCGTACTGATAAGGGAACCGAATAGGGGACTGACGCGCTCCTGACGTCTGTCCACGTTCGTCCCCATCCGTTTCGCCTCTGGCGGGAGACATTTGCAGGTTCACCGTAAACGATTCTCCAAACTCCGAGCGAGCGCAGCAAAAGATATGCTGCACAGGAATAACGTGAAGAGCCGGTAGTCGATCCTCTTGATCAGTGATCCAATTCAGAATCATGCACTTCTTGTAGGGGCGAACGGCTGTTCGCCCAAAAGCGTACTGATAAGGGAACCGAATAGGGGACTGACGAGCTCCTGACGTCTGTCCACGTCTATTCGAATAATAGAGTCCCTATTTTTAGAAGCGAGCAGGATGACCTAAAGTCAAAGACCCCTGCCTCGAAAATACGTTCTATTTTCCCATATGATCCAGATAGCGAAACAAGTTCGTGACGGATCTTGACGCTTTCTACAACGTCCTCGGACGACGTGGACCGTCGACGGTCAAGATTATCAATTCTCTTCTTCTCGCGAGCGGAGCGAGAGTCTCATCGTGCTTTTTCTCGATACATTCTCTCTTGTGCCCGCAAAGCGGTACTGAAGGTGACTGGCTTGCGTCAGCAGACTGGCTCTATTTTGCCTCCTGGTGCGTAAGCGCCAGCATCACTTCCCGACGCAGTCGGCCTCACTTCCCCGGATGATCCTGCGGGCATCACTTCCTCTCGTCAGCGAGCCTCACTTCTACAAAGGTTCTTCGCCAGCGCTGCGTCCCGGGATGTACTTCACGGCCTTGCGTCTAGCAATTCTTGTCGGAGGACGGAGAACTGATGACGGTTGACCTGAGAGGCTCCTTGCGAAGCAGCCTCACTTCTTGAATTAACCCTCGCCGTTTCGGTGTTTCACGGACCTGCAAGAGTATGCAAATTCTTGAGCAAATGCTCAGTGACACTCACGTGTGTTAATTCGTCATAGTGATTGATATAATTTTTGTTGAGTAAGAGGAGGTATTTTGTTGAAAGAACATCGTGGCATTTTTGAACTCGTTGACCTGAATTCGTGGAGGGAATTAGGAGTGGCCGCGCCCGGAAGAAATGAGAAGTACTGGTTTGTCAATCATTTTGGCGAGGAGTGGCTCTTTAAGATACCGAAAGTGGGAACAACAGAACATGTATCTGAGAAACTGGCTTATGAAATTGCTAAGCTTGTTGGAATTGAAGCTGCGTAGACTGAGTTTGCAACATATAAGGGGAGACTCGGTACAGTTAGTAAGAACTTCGTAGAAGTCGATAAGGGAGAGAACCTGATAGAGATGTTGGATCTGATTCAAAAGATGCAACCAGGATATGATCCCGAATTAATGAAAGATACGTTGACAGGTAGAGAGTATTCTCTGGAGCTTGTAATAGACGTAATCCGGGCAACAAGGAAAGCACTTACTGCAGTATTTAATTTTTGATGCTTTGATAGGCAACAGCGATAGACACCATGGGAACTGGGGAATAATATATAGTGGTCTCGGAGAAACAAGAATGGCACCTTCATATGATCACAGTGCATCGCTTTGTTCGAAGATAAGGGAAGAGGACATTGAGAATATTCTGAAGGACAGGAGACGCTTCATGGCAAATGTTGAAACGAAGGCAAAGTCACTATTGGTATTCTCTGGAAAAAGAAAAGTCACACACAAAGAATTGCTCACTCACATAAGAGACAATTTTGCTGACAGTGAGTTAGTTAGTACAATACTTGGCATGGCAAGCAAGATTAACAGAACCAACGCGAATGCTATAATTGATCGAGTACCTTGCGAGATACTTAGCAGAACAACGAAAGACTTATTGCTGGAACTGATTATCGCAAAAAGGCAACTGGTAGAGGAAGTGTTTGGATGAGAAAAGCAGTGCTGTATTATAGAGCAGAACCAGACAGGAAGATTCCCATTGGATTCTTGGTTTTTGATGGGAAACATTATTCATTCGAATATGATGAGACTGCTCTGAAGAACTCAGAGACTTCAAGCTTGATCGACATCCTACCGTTTAGTAGGCAGACTGTCACATATAGCAACAAGCTTTTTCCTTTCTTCTCGAGACGTTTACCAGATAAGAAGAGAAGGGACTACCATACCATTCTTGATAGATTTGGGATCAGGAACAATGCTGAGCTTGAGCTTCTATTTGTTAACAACGGCAGATTACCGACCGATAACTTCGAGATTACCGAGATCAGATAGTCTTCAAAAGAACCTTCTGTTCTGACAATGTGCTGTTCCCTTAACCAAAATTCTCGACGCGCATCATCGGAACGAAAGATCCGCGCTAAGCTTAAGAATCACGAACCGCTGATCGTTTGGAAACAACCTTGTCCGTCAACGGTCCTCCGTCCTCCGAATTAGCCACACTCGTCTGAACTTGCTTCAGCATCTTGTTCTTTCTAACCCGATTTTCTTAACCCGTTCCTAGTAACCCGCTCTTCTGTTTCACACCCGATCCTATTAACCCGATTCTCATAACCCGATTCTCATAACCCGGTTTTCTTAACCCGTTCTTAGTAACCCGATCCTAGAATCCACTCTTCTGCCCTCAAAGCGGAACTGGCCGCACGAAGTGCGACTGGCCACCGAAGGTGACTGGCCTGCGTTACCAGACTGGCTCCGAAAAGTTCTCTCTTCTCTCGTGAGCGCAGCGAACCTCTCCGCAATGCTCTTTCTCAAAGGTCTTTGTTTGCCCGCAAAGCGGTACTGAAGGTGACTGGCCTGTGTCAGCAGACTGGCTCATTTTGCCTCCTGGCGTGTAAGCGCCAGCATCACTTCCCGACGAAGTCGGCGTCACTTCCCCGGATGATCCTGCGGGCATCACTTCCTCGCGCCAGCGAGCCTCACTTCTACAAAGGTTCTTCGCCAGCCTTGCGTCCACTGATGCTCCTCAGTGCATTGCGTCCCGGCACGGTCTTTGCCGGCATTGCGTCTTTCAATTTATCTTCCTAATTCTTGTGTCCGTTTCGTATGGGAACGAATCTATGCTAATATAGTTTCATAGTGAAACGCAAGGAGATGGTCGTGTGGATTCGGACGAGTTAGTTCAGTCACTTGAAGAGGTGCAGAAAAGGAAGGAAATGGAGCTCCCGTCGAGACTGAGGCCTTACTTCGACAAAATAGAGATGAAGAACAGGGCAGTCCTTGTCTTTGGGCCAAGAGGGGTTGGGAAAACCACTTTCCTTCTGAACAGATTTAGGGAGAGAAGAGTACTCTACGTTTCGGCCGACAATCCTCTCGTTTCTACTAGTGACATATGGAGTATAGCAAAGACGGCCTTCGTAAGGGGTTATGAGGGGATAGTTGTGGATGAAGCTCACTACGCAAAAGACTGGAGCATCCATCTTAAGGCCCTCTACGATTCCTATCCAGGAAAGCTTGTAATAGCTAGCGATAGCAGCAGCCTAGTATTAAGACAGGGGATCGCAGATCTGTCAAGAAGATTCTCCAGGGTTCAAATCCCTCTAATGTCTTTGAGAGAATACATATTTCTTAGAGACGGAACACTTTTGCCACAACTAGAACCATTCTCTCCTGAGCCTTCGTCAGTTAAAGAGATAATGAACGGTACAAACGTACTTGCCACTTTTGAAGAGTATCTTGAGCGGGGATTCAGGCCGTCTTACATGGAATGGGACTTTCGAGAGCAAATAGAACACAGTATCGAAAAAACACTACATGGAGATGTCCCTTTCTTCGTTCCCCAAATCTCAGATATTCACTTCAGGCTAATGAATGCCGTTGTTGGGTTCTTGGCGATTTCAAAAGTACCAACATTGAACATTGAGAGAATGTGTAGAGACTGGGGTATAGGGAAGAGAAAGCTCTATGAACTTCTTACTGTAATGAACGCGACAGGAGTAATCAGAATAGTATATAGAGAAAACGATAATCGAACCTTCTCCAAGGGTGAGAAAATATTCTTTGGCGACCCTGCTTTCTACTCAATTGGTACAGGAAATATTGGAACAAGAAGAGAAGCCTTTGTGGCACAATCCTTCGAAGATGCTGGTAGAAAAGTCTTTGCATGTGCGGATGAGCGAAACGGAGATTTCTCTGTAGATGGAAAGATTATTGAAGTGGGAGGAAGGAGCAAAAAACCAAAGAAAGCGGAGTTCGTAATAAGAGACGACACTGATTTGCCCTATTCAAACTCGATTCCTATGTGGACACTTGGCTTTCAATACTGACATTAACTCGTAGTTACCCTGCCGGCTCTCTCTAAGATCCGCTATACGCTTAAAAACAAGGACCCGCTAAGCGCTGCAACGAAAATAGGGACTGACGATTCTTCTAGCATCTAGACCATTTTTCGCGAAGGACCGTGATCCTGACCAGGAACATTGTCAGGATGACAGGCAGGACTGTCATCCCGTAGGGTCTGCCCCAATGAGCCGGCCCATATATGCTTCTGTTTGGATTATGTTAATGGTCCTATTCCGTCATCCCGTGATGCTTTTGCACGGGATCTATCACCTGAGATCCGCTTTTCGCTGCACGCTGAACGCTATAAGCGAAAATAGGGACTGACGATTCTCCTTACGTCCCACTTTTCGAGAGAATCGAGATCCTGGCCTGAAGCATGACAGGATGACTTGATGTGCTTTCACTCCGTATTAAATGTCCGTAAATCCACCCTCTTCTGTCAATCCGTAGAGCCTGCCCTGAAATGCCTCAGTTTGTCATCCCGTGATGGGTCTGCACGGGATCTGGTCTTGAAAACGCGGTACGGATAGCGATCCTGGCCAGGCGGAGCCTGACTGGCTCCCAAATGCTCCTACGGTCTGTCACATTTTTCCCGTAAAAGGCAGAAATTCCAACCAGGACCTTTTTCGGGCGAACAGCCGTTCGCCCCTACAAAAGAATCGCATAATCGTCTGACATTATCATCCCGTAGAGGCTGACTTGCTTAACGCCTCTTCTGTCATCCCGTGACGCTTTTGCACGGGATCTGGTCTTACGAGAGCCTAGACCCGACTCTTATGCTATTTTCGCTCTTCTCAGAGAACGGAGAACCATTGCTAGCAAGTTCCTCATATTGAATGAAGATCCCCGTTACGATAATGAAAATACGGAGTCTGAAAAACGTTGTCGGAGGAGGGGGAACCGTTCAAGCCAGACTCGTTTTAGCTGAATGAAGAACTATCTTATCGGAATGTAAATAATGGAGTCCCTAAAGGTCAGTCCCGAAATGGAACTAAGCTCTCTAATCTTCTATCCACTTGAGAAGCTCTTCGACTAACTTGTATACCGTCGTGCACGAACACGCGCTATCGGGATCATGCCCGAATGTAATATGCTGTTGATGGCCTTTCTTCGCATTCTCGATTGCATTTTCTATCATTGCAAAGGTTTTGTCAAAGAGATTGCGATCATTCTTTTCATATTTGCTTCCAAGATGTTTTTCAAGAATTTCACTATACTTGGCTCTATTTATCTCACGTGTGAAGAATTCGAAATGTAGAATGAACCATATTTCAAAGGCTTGATTTGACCATGCAACGCTTACTCCACTATCACGTGCTTCATCTATTGCTGGTCCCAGATCAAAGTTGTCCTTGTCAAATACTGCCCATACCGCTGCAATTGATGAATCGGAATCCTTTAGCGAAATAGCTTTCTTCACTAGCGCTATTGGCTCGGCTGTATTGCTACCTGTTCCGATCACTTCAACTCGAACCTTGCCCAGTCTACCGATTTTCAATCCGAAACTCTTGAAATAATTGACCTCTGTTTTGGTTCTTCCGCATACAATAACAATCGTATCTTTCGTCTTTCTAGAGCGCCGTTGCTTTCTTTTCATATTTCTAGAACCTCATCTTAGGGATACCATCAAATTGACCCAGCAAATACGCCTTCTTAAGATTCAGATCCTTTCTTACATTTGTGAAATCAGTGAGTCTATAGAGCGAGCTCTCTCCAAGTTCATTTTTGTCAACAAACCAGAACTGGTCTCTACGAACTTTCTTGCTTTCGAGGATCAAAGGGTTGTGAGTGTTGCAGATCATTTGAGCGTTCTTAGAATTCTCGCTAATAGAGTTGAACTTGTCGATAAGCGCCTCTACCAAAAGCGGATGCAGCTTTGAGTCAATTTCGTCGATAAGGATTACCTTGCCGTGAGTCAATGCATCAACAACCGGACCGAGGATCTTGAAGAACTTCTTCGTGCCCTCAGATTCAAACTCTCGTAGATCACAAAGGATTTTCGCCTTCTTAGACCTATCGTCGTTATACATGTCGTGACTGGTGAACACATCATAACTAAGAAATTTGCTCGTACCATTTCTTCCATCATGCACCTGCGTAATATCGATTTCTAAGTCATTACGCCTTCCAGTTATATCTTTGAAATAGGTCTCCACATCTTCAAATTCCTCACGCCTAATCTCAAGTCCACTTATTCCCTGGTCGGCTTCACGCATGAAATTAACAGTCTTTTCGTAGAGGGCCTTATCTTCGTAAAGCCTGGCTGCAGTGAGAGACGTAGGAAATCTTGACGCATCGATAATTATCAGAGAGCGGAGATAGTTGAAAACCGTATTCACAAGATCAACAGAGCCAATCTTGTTTATCACCGACAAGAATAAGACGTTAGGATTTGTGAATTCTACGAACTTCTTCAACTCTCCATATTTCTTTGTAATCACGATATCTTTCTTCGAGGCGGATTCCCTCAAGAAGATCCTTGTTTCTCTTTCATGGGTAATGAAAAGCCACTCACTGTGAATGCTGTCCCCTTGAATTTCGAATCCGTATCTGAACTTGCGAGGACCTCCGCTAAACTCAGTAAGAAACTCAATCTCAAACTTGGTTGGTCTTTTCTCCGCGCCCTCTTTGAAAGCAAAACGATCTGTCTGAAGGCGATAGCTATCATCAAAGGAGTGAAGAAGTATGTCCCGCATCTTTGCTATTCCCTTGAGTAGATTGCTCTTGCCTCCGGCATTCTTTCCGTAAATGAACGAAGACTTCAGTAGACACCATTTACCTGAAACGAAAGTATTGAGTTCCTGCAATTCCGAGACAGACTCACACTCCATGGAGAAGACGGTTTCATCAAGAAAGGAACGGAAATTCTTAATCGCGAAAGAAACTAACATCCCCTCACCTCCCCGGTACAAAACAAATAGAGACTAACGACCATTAATGATAACATCGAAAACTCACCTCTAATATATCATATTCGTGATACTTTTACAAATACGCATATTAAGACTTAGTATTAGAGTTCTCATTCTTTCTGTGAAACGTCTTGCACTGAAAGGAGTTTGGCTAAATGACTCTCTTTAAAGTAATCCTCGACAAAGGACTATGGACCCATCATTATCATTGCATCCTAAATCAGCGCTTAATGGTGAAAGACACTCTCCTGAACGTCAAGCACATGGCGCGACCGTGCAAGGGTTGAACTTAAGCGGCGCAATCTCTTTACCATACGCTCTTAAGAGTCGTTCCCGTTGGTCGCCCCAAAAACAATTCAATTCTGGCTTGAAATATTTGGATGCATGACAAGCAAGGCTTCCTTAAGTAATTTCTAGAATGGAGTCCCCAAGAAACAGGCAATCTTGAGAATGGAATAATAGAGTTTGTCTCTATTTTTGTCCTTTCGAATTCTATCAAGCGAGTCTGACTTCAAATGCATGCGGTGCTATAATTCACGCAAAGGGAGAGGTGATTATGATAAGAATAGCTCACGCAGTAATTACTGAGGGGTTGAAGTTGAAACTCACCTTTGGAAATGGAGTATCTGGAACTGTGGAGTTTTCTGAACTGGCTACATCTCCTCTTTTTAGTCCTCTCACGAATGATGAGTTTTTTGAAAACGTTACCATTGTCAGGGACGGCAGAGCTTTAGCATGGGGAGAAGAGCTTGAGATCTGCGCCGATTCGCTTTTTCTGAGAATAACGGGAAAGCACCCCGAAGATATCTTCCATAAATCAAAGGCCGCATTGTGAATGCCTGAAATCAGTCGCTTCTATGGAATAACAATCTACATGTACTAAGAAGATCATCTTCCCCCACACTTTCATGCTCACTATGGTGAACATGAAGCCATCATAGAAATAGAATCGCTGGCAGTCATCGCAGGATCCTTACCCCACAGAGCCCTGGGGCTGGTAATTGAATGGGCTTCAATGCACCAGAGAGAACTTTCGGCGGCTGGGAAGATGCAAAGGCGCTACAACCTTTGAGAAAGATAGCACCGCTGAAATAGAAACTCCGTCGCTTTTTCCAGAGTACATATTTCGTGAATCACTCATACCTTTCTGGGCTTAACTATACGTTACTATTGACGCTCTTTAGAACTACGGATGGCTCCAGCGAAAATAGGGACTGACCGGTTCCTATGGTCTGTCCCGTTTTTCGCGCCTCTTCGGTCATCCCGTAGAGCCTGTCCTGAATCGTTCCTGTTCAGGACCTTTGCACGGGATCTCCCTCTTCAAAACCCGGTTCTCATAACCAGCTCCTAGTTACCCGAATTCCTAACCCGCTCTTCTAACCCGATCCTAGAATCCGCTCTTCCGCCCGGCGTAGCCGGAACTGGCCTCGCCGTAGGCGAGCCTGGCCAGGCGGAGCCTGACTGGCCTGCGTCAGCAGACATGCATTGAAGATCTTTCCCCGCGAAGCGGGCATTGCGTCCTGGGATGATCTTTGCCAGCCCTGCGTCCGCCGATGATCTTCGGCGCATAGCGACTTCTCCTACGGTCTGCCACATTTTTCGCGTAAAATGCAGACATTTCAACCAAGGCCTTTTCGGGCGAACAGCCGTTCGCCCCTACAAAAGAATCGCATAATCGTCTGACATCGTCATCGCGTAGCATTTCCAATAGGGTACTGACGGGCTCCTGACGTCTGTCCCCGTCTATTCCAACTCTTGAGAAAACCCTCTGATCGCTGGGAAGACGACGTTGTCCGTCAGCGGTCCACCGTTCTCCGAAAAGAGCAGACGTCAATGAGGAAAAACTTGCTCTTTCTTCCAGAGGAAGAATCTGTTCTAGGTTAGTCAAAGTGAGATGAAAGAGATGCATGTGACGGTGAAAATTTCATCGCCAATCCTATTGGTTTCAACTCTCTCCTTTCTCTCGTGAGCGCAGCGAACCTCTCCGCAATGCTCTTTCTCAAAGGTCTTTGTTTGCCCTCGAAGCGGAACTGGCCTTTGCGAAGCAAAGACTGGCCACCGAAGGTGACTGGCCTGCGTTAGCAGACTGGCATTGAAGATCTTTCCCCGCGAAGCGGGCATTGCCTCCTGGCGTGTAAGCGCCAGCATCACTTCCCGACGAAGTCGGCCTCACTTCCCCGGATGATCCTCCGGGCATCACTTCCTCGCGCCAGCGAGCCTCACTTCTGTTCTTAGCAGATTCCAGACCCGGTTCTTAGCAAGGATTGCTGTCTCCAATTTGCCGAGCCTACAAGTCCAAGATGCTATAATATTCGTGAGGTGTTGACGATGGATTACAAGGACTTCATTCATTCAGATTCAAGAATAATGCTTGGCAAACCAGTAGTAAAGGGAACAAGGATAACTGTCGAGCACATACTTTCAGAACTTACGGCCGGAATGGAGATTTCTGAAATCGTTGAAGCACATCCTTCACTTGACAAAGAGAAGGTAAGGGCAGCAATCGCTTATGCTCTTGATGTATTACGCAATGAGGACGTGTACTCTCTTGCCGAAAAGAAGTGAAACGCTTTCCTCTCTCGCTGATGAGAACATCGATCAAAGGTTAGTATCTAGCTTAAGGCTAGCCGGTATCTCTGTGTACTCAGTAGCAGAATCGTCTCCAGGAATCACAGATGAGGAAGTTATGAGACTCTCAGAAAACTTAGGCGCGTTGATCTTGACAGATGACAAAGACTTTGGGGAGATAGTGTTCAGGAAGCAGAGGAGTTGTCCTGGCATTGTTCTCCTTAGACTCACTGGTGTAGATTATTCGCGCAAAGCGGACCAGGTAATACAAGTTATAGACAAGTGTAGTAGTGAAATGATCGGCAAATTCGTTGTAATAACTGAAGAAAGAGTCAGGATGCGGAAGCTCTTCCCCGGAGCAAAATAAGTCCGTCATAGTACTGTCCTTACTCTTGAGTGTTCTGCTCTCAACCTTCTGCTTTGAGCATTCGCGTACCGTAATCCGCCAGCTATTAACGAACAACATCTATATCACATCGAAGAACTACATTACTCAAATAGAAATGATGGGTTCTCACTTTTTTGCTACTTGCACGTTTAGCTCTGACCCCAGAACCAGTTCTGATATCAGAACAATTTTAGTACGCGCTAAGAAACCCTCGAAACCTCCAATACCCCTATTGAGTGGTGCGTTGCGCGTAATAGCTTGTGCGTAGCAGCGAGGAGATGCATTCGAAGTCGATTGTGAATAGTTAAAAAGAGGGACTGACAAATCTCTCATGTCCCATTTTTCCCGTAAAAGGCAGAGATTCCAACCAGGACCTTTTCGGGCGAACGGCCGTTCGCCCCTACAAAAGAATTGCATAATCGTCTGACATTGTCATCGCGTAGCATTTCGAATAGGGGACTGACGGGCTCCTGACGTCTGTCCCCGTCTATTCCAACTCTTGAGAAAACCCTCTGATCGCTGTGAAGACAACGTTGTCCGTCGGCGGTCCACCGTTCTCCGAGAAGAGCAGCCGTCAATCAGGAAAACATTGCTCTTTGTTCCAGCGGAAGGATCTGTTCTTCGTTGGTCACAAGGTGAGATGAAAGAGATGCATGTGACGGGTAAATTCCATCGCCAATCTTACTGGTTTCTTCTCTCTCTCCTTTCTCTGGTGAGCGCAGCGAACCTCTCCGCAATGCTCTTTCTCAAAGGTCTTTGTTTGCCCTCGAAGCGGAACTGGCCTGGCCGAAGGCGATCCTGGCCAGGCGGAGCCTGACTGGCTCCCGGTGAAAATGGGGACTGACGATTCACCTCACGTCTGTACCCGATTTTCACCGCTACCGTTTTTCGCGTCTACTCCTTCTTCGGTCTTCCCCTCGGCTTACTGCCAAGTGGAACCCCGAGCTCCTTCTCAAGATCGGCTACAAGTTCTTCGGCAAACAACGGCTTTCCAGAAAACGTGTTTCCCCTGATTCTACTGAGAAAACCATCTTCGTCGGGAAAACCCAGAAATTCTCTCCAGCCTTCGGGAGTCCAGTTAACATCGAGTTCCTCCAGCGAAGAAAGCTTTATAGTCCTAAAAGATGATGTTGAGATCTGAGAAGTTAAAGTATCTCCCTCAGACACCTTTTCCACTTCAGAAATCGAATGACTTTGGGTAATAACTCGTGAAATAGCGGACTCCTGACTTCTTTGCTCAGATTCATTGCCCTCATCTTCACTGGGAATTCCTGGCTCCTCAATAAATCCCACATGTTCTCTCGCACTCGACCATTCATACTCCCAGGGAAACTGAACCATCTTTGCACGAACGGGATTTCTCTCAACATACCTCAACGCTTCAGGAGCGTGATCATGATGCAGCGGACAGGAATAGAACCTTCCCTGCCAGAGATGCCCCGATCTCCGGTTCTTCTTATTGAAGTAGCTGGAGTACCTCATATTGGCGTACTTAAAAGTCATTGCTAGGGAATCTCTTCTTAGGGGAGCCGCTAGAAAATGAACATGGTTGGTCATTAGGCAGTAAGCGTAGATCTTCATGTGATACTTTCCAGAATATTCGCTGACGAACTCGATGTACTTCTTCCGGTCGGCAGAATCCTCAAATATGTTCTGTCTGTAATTACCTCTCTGAGTAATGTGATGAACAACACCTTCGAATACAACCCGAGCAGACCTCGGCATCATCATCACCTCTAACCGCGGAAATGTTAGCAAAAATGGGGACTGACAAGTCTTCTAATGTCTGTACCCATTTTTGCACACTTCAGATTATAGCAAAAGACATTTCGCTGATTTTCTAACATCGCTTATTCTTCTTCGCTCGAAATGAATAATCTTCACAGAGGTTCAAATCTCCGCTCGACTCATGGATCGAGATCGTTAATGCGGCGCACCGTCATCCCGTTGAGCCCGCCCCTGAATCAACTCAGTTAGTCATCCCGTAGTGCTCGTGTACGGGATCTTGCTCTTGTTCTTTCTGAAGAAAGACCGAGATCCTGGCCGGAGCTCTCCAGAATGACGTGAAGCGATGTCATCCCACAGTCCCCCGTTATGTCACCCCGTTGAGCCCGCCCCTGAATCAACTCACTTAGTCATCCCGTAGTGGTCCTGTACGGGATCTCGATCTTGCGACACGCTGGACCCAACAATCTCAGATTCGGTTCTTCCGCTCTTCCCACTCTTCTCAGATAATGGAGAACCGTTGACGGCAGACCTCTCTGACTGACGAATGTCTATGTTACCGAACTGTAAATAATGGAGTCTGTCCCGAAAAACCAATGAATTGCCGCGAAGCGGGCATTGCGACCTGGCATGATCTTCGCCAGCCTTGGGTCCACTGATGCTCCTCAGTGCATTGCGTCCCGGCACGGCCTTTGCCGGCAATGCGTCCAATGTTCTATAAGGCATCACTTCTGCTCTTGAGAGACCCTAGACTCCAGACCCCAGGCCCAGCTCGTACCACGATGACGTTATCATTGTGCTTGACATGGATCACCTAAAAATATAAAATATTTATACTATATGCCACTAGATGTCAAGTCACGGAGAGGAGATCAAGTGAGGTTAGAACTTTTTTTTGAAGAATCACCGGTCTTCACGACTCGTGATCTAAAAGAATTTCTGAAGAAGAATGAAGCGAAGAGTCTTGAGAACTACAGCGTTCTTCTGAATTACCACGTTAAGAGAGGTCGTGTCCTCAAAATCTGTCGTGGCCTCTACGCAGTGGTACCCCTAAACCAGAAGGCAGAACAATTCGCCCCTGATTCATT
Organism: Mesotoga sp. BH458_6_3_2_1; assembly: GCF_003664995.1. Classification (NCBI taxonomy): domain Bacteria; kingdom Thermotogati; phylum Thermotogota; class Thermotogae; order Kosmotogales; family Kosmotogaceae; genus Mesotoga; species Mesotoga sp. BH458_6_3_2_1. The sequence goes on from NZ_JFHL01000007.1 coordinate 29,258, forward strand.
TCTCATCGCAGGGAAGAGAACAGAGGATGCGATTCTTGCCTATCATACGGCTCAGGAATTCAATGGGAATACCTACTCGCTTTTCAGTACCAGAACATTCTTGACTATGAAGAGTGTGCATCCTTTAGTATTCAGGGAAATCGAATACGTACCGACTCACCCCTCTCAGAACCTGCTTCGTTCAGACAACTACTTCCTACTCACGGAGCAAGTGGATATAAAAGGTATAAACGTTCTTATAACCAGTAGAGAAAGAACATTTGCAGATATGCTCGATAGACCCAATCTATGTGGCGGAATTGAAGAGGTCTGGCGTTCCCTCAAAATGACCGAGTATCTAAACACCGAAAACCTGCTGAATTATCTGAGAGCGCTTGACAACTCTACCACTAGCGCCAAAGTCGGCTTCTTCTTACAAAGACATCCGAAAATCACAAACAATGATCAGACTCTATTGAGAGAACTTAAAAAAATGATCCCAGTTTCGCCGCATTACTTTGATCGATCACGTGTTGACAGATCCAGGTTGGTGAAGGATTGGAATCTCGTAATTCCTGAATACATATTGAATGAAAGGTGGGAAGAGCAATGAGAATGTCCAGGGAGACTCTGTCCAGATTATCCGGTCAGACGGGTTATCGGCAGGAGATTATTGAGAAAGTCTCTCTACTGCTTTCATGGCTTGATCGCGCATCAAGTATCGATCGTCTCAAAGGAAGTTTCGCTCTAAAGGGGGGAACGGCAATTAATCTATTCTTCCTGGAAATTCCGAGATTGTCGGTAGATATAGATATCAACTATATTGGATCACCCACTCGAGAAGAACTCGACTGTGACAGAGACGGTTTTGAGAACATCATAGAATCAGTTTGCCACGAAGAGAGCCTGTCCATAAGAAACAAAAGGGATTCAGAAGCAGCCACCTCTTATTCATTGAGGTACGTAAGCTCCCTATCTTCTGGAGGAAACCTGTCTATTGACATAAACTACATGATGAGGGTTCCACTGTTTGAAATAGAAACAATGGATTCAAGGCAGCTAGGTAGTCAAATAGCCGGCAGAGTTCCATTAGTAAACAAGCTGGAAGTTTTCGCCTCGAAAATCGCGGCCTGTTTTTCGCGAGAAACAAGCAGAGACCTTTATGATGTATATTTGCTCCATAAGCAAATAGACACCCTTGATCTTGAAAAACTCCGGCTTGCCTTTACGGTTTTTGGGGGGTTGAATCGAAAGAACTGGCTCGAAATAGACGAAAAATCACTTCGAGTAAACAAGAATGATCTGAAAAAACGATTGTTGCCACTTCTAAGAGGTACACTTGACAAAGAAGAACTCGACACTCTCGCCAGTGATATCGAAAGATCATGCCAGAAAGTAACCTCCTATTTGTTGCCTCTGAAAGACAATGAAAGAGAATTCTTAAGAATACTAAACGAAAAAGGCGAAATCAGACCAGAAATCATTACCGATGACAAAGAATTGGTAGATAGAATCAAGAAGCAGCCTATGCTCAAATGGAAAGCACTGAATGTTAGGCAGACTCTTCAAGGCTGATCAAAGAAGTCTCGTGAACTGTAACGCCCTTGTACTGTCATCCCGTAGTGCTCTATGTTCATAAAACATGGGAGAAAGAGCATCGAGAATTCGCTTCGCTCACGAGAAGGGAAGAGCAAAAATAGTGACTGATCGGTTCCTAACGTCTGTTCCATTCCTCACTCCATGGATCGAGATCCTGGCCAGAAGCTCTCCATAATGACCCGAAACGGTATCGTGCAATAATTCACCATGCAGTCATCCCGTGATGCTTTTGCATGGGATCTCGCAGCTAAGAACCGCTGCACGCTTAAGAACGAAAACCCGCTGATCGCTGAACGCTTGGAAAAGCCTAGAAAGAATATGTTCGAGCGTTCGCTGCGCTCACGAGAAGACGAGGTACTAAATCTGGCTTTTTCGTTCTTGTCGGCGGACGGAGAACCGTTGACGGCAGACCTGCTCTGACTAACGAATGTCTACGTTACCAGAATGAAAATAATCGAGTCTGTACGCAAAGGTCCGTTATCTTCTTTTCTCTTTGCATTGCTATCCTGAAAGAAGAACGATGTTACGGCAATGTAAATACTGGAGTCTGTCCCGAAAAGTGGGAGTCTGTCCCGAAAAGTGCTACTTGCGACAGCCGAACTGCTACTCGAGAGATTCTAGCGCTCTAATTGCCTTTTGAAGGCTAGCCGAACACCCTGCGGCCCGCTGCGGATTCCAGAACTCTAAGACATACTTAGCCAATGACGAATTGTATGCTGGACCAACTGTCACATGCTTTCCAGCTGAGGGAAGTATGTCTTCTTTCAAAGATCTCTTTTTGCTTCTCTTAACGAGGCTCAAAAGCTTTTCCTTCGGATCCAGCAATATATCAGGATCTTTGGGCACAAGGCGCTCACTAATTCCCAAAAAATCTGAAAACGAGCCTCTGTCAGCCATCAGCATGCTCTCAGTTTCATGTACGGCTATTCTAAAAACAAAGCGACCTGTACAAGGAATGAACCCAAGCCAATTCAGGACTCTTGACGGAGCACATATCTCGTTATCGAGATCAGCCAATACAACGAATGGAATTTGTTGCGAAGCTTTCCAAAACCTTTTAACATTACTCTTGATGTATCCAAACCCACCATTCTTGTATACTGTCTTTACAGTCAAATCAGGCCTTACCTCGGAAAGAATTTTTCTGACGGTATACTCACTCAATACATCTTCCACTACTAGACAAATATACATATCACTGCTCCTACAAGACTTCTAGTTCACGAATATCCTTTGGAATAGTGTGAGGCGCCACAATTTCACCAACACTCATACCCGCTTCAAGAAGGGGAGCTGCTTCGTTGATTGAAGTTGCGACTCTTACTTCCGTTCCCTCTGGAGATGGTGCAAGAAGAAGAACCTCTTCGAGTGCAATACCTTTATTCATAAGCAAGTCCATGCTATGCGTACTCAATAAAACCTGACGACTCTTGCTCTTTTGAAGTTTATACATTAGCTCTGGAAGCAGCTGAATAAGTGCCTTATGAAGGGATAGTTCTGGTTCCTCAAGAAGGAGCAATGAATTGTCTTCAAGAATTACCCAGAGGAGTCCAATTAGGCGGAGCGTTCCATCGGAAAACTGATCTTCACGCTGTTTTGCACCGTGGCCTCTCCAATGTTCATACCTTGCTTCCAAATGGGGTTTCCCCATCTTATCAATCACAAATGAAAGATCTTTGAGCTGAGGCACTGCCTTCTTAAGGAGCTCTTCAACTTTTTCTAGTCGAGAACTTCTCGTCTTCTCCGGAGTCTCGGCGAGTCTCTTTACGAAAGTCTGGCCAAAAGGGTCTCCAGGCAAAGCATAACCCGAAAATGTAGCGGCGAATCGTATGAACTGAGGGACGAGATGAAGATACTGAACTCGCTGAAGAAACTCAGACACCTCCCTGAAGTCCCTATTTGCACTAATCTGTTCAAGGTTGGTCTGTGTTAGTCTTTGAGGGTCTTCTTTATCTCCTTCATTGGGTCTGTCGAGAATGAGTATGTTATCTTTCCAAACTCTCTCATGAGTCAATACTTGTAGTCGCTTACCACCTGTCTCACGAGTAATGCCTAGCGAGTATCGCCACTTCTCTTCTTTTCTTTGATCATCTGAAAGAGTGATCGAAATTTGGACATCTGAGCTTCTGCGCGCTGACAGACATCTAACTTTCGAAATGCCTCCTCGATTGGTCAATGCCTCCTGCAGGCCTCCCCCAGACTTTGCTATGTCTCTCAGAAATCTAAGCACATCGAGGAAATTGGATTTTCCCGATGCGTTGGGCCCGACAAGAAAAACTCTTCTGGTAAGATCCACATCGATCTCCCGGAAATTTCTCCAGTTCCTGACGGATAGATGCGAAACAAGCACTGAAATCCCTCCAATTCAGAAAAAGCTCAAGAAAATTATATCATCGCATTACTTTGTCATATTGTAGCAAATGGAGACCTTACTTATTATAGGCTATCCAATTTGTGTCTAGCTCGGTGGCGGATTCATTCTCCTAAGAGCATTCAAGAACGGCCATCTTGCTCCAACATCCCTCTTATCTGCAAAGCCTATGCAATTTCCTACCTGTCCACAAGAACACCTTTGCTAATCGAACCGTGATACTTATATTCTGCAGTAAAAAGAATACAGCATCCAAGTGTTCACTCTTGGATGCTTCATCCTCACCACTTCATTTCTTCTTATTCTACTATTCCTCATTTGCTTGTCCAATTCCCCTCGGGGTGAAAAAGGCAAAGAGATACGTCTTCTTGTATCACTTTTGTCTTCATCTCTCTTTGCATTGCTCTCCTGAATGAAGAACTATATTAGGCACATGTAAACAAACGAGTCCCGAACAGACACGTCTCGCCCTCCTTGAGTAAGAAAGAAGAACAAGGATATAAAGTGTCGAAGAATCGTTTTCCCCAGCGTACAGCCTTCAGCGTTTATAATCCAAGCGGTTCTTTCCCCGCGAAGCGGGCATTGCGTCCTGGCATGTTCTTCGCCAGCCTTGCGTCCACTGATGCACCTCAGTGCATTGCGACCGCCGATGCTTTTCGGCGCCTTGCGTCTTGCAACTTCTAGTCGGAGGACGGAGAACCGTTGACGGCAGACCTGCTCTAAATGAATGAAGAACTACGTTACTGGAATGCAAATAATGGAGTCTGTCCCGAAAATTACGAAGAAGCTAAATACGAAGAAGCTTATAATGACTAAAAGGATTCACTTAGTTTTTTAAACTTTTCTTCGATTAAATTGCGAAGAGCCACAAATGATCGAGGATATGAACTCACATTCTGAATTGAAGGAATCAAATTGTCAGTTTTCTTTATCTCTTTCTTTTTTTCTGTCATTAGATAGTTAGTTGTACAGTCGGATGACGAAATGGATAGAATGCTACACATATTCTGGCGGATCTTCTTCACATTGAGTAAATCTTTTTCGAGCGCATAGTTCATGCATACAGTGGAGTATTTCGCTAGGATCTTCAAGGCTTGTGTATGATTCGAGATGAGCATATGTTCAATCTTCTTTCTTTCCGGTTCTTTTGTAATAATCTGCTGTATTAGATCGAGCCGTTCTTGCTTGAATTCCTTCTTGAATCGAGGCAGTCCATCACTTCCTAGGCTATTTTCAAGTTCATCATTAACGTATGGCAGGAAGAAATCCTTGTCAACAACCACTATATATTGTAGGTGGAGTGCTGCAAGTAGGTAAAGTACGTACTTCAGATTACCAACGCCACGAAGATCAACGAAGCTTATTCTGTTTAGGTACGTCCTAATGGTAGGTTGATTTGATACAAAATCTTTCAGAACATCCGCATCGCTTTCACTCTCTGCAATGATAACAAGATCAGAAAAGAAGAACTCGCTATTTCGATACCTATGAAACTTTTCATATTTTTCGGCTTTAATATCGTGATTAGCGTAGAATTCCTCTTCAAGCTTGCTGGTAACTGACTTGAAGCCACGTTTTTTGTCTGCCGCTTTCCTTACCAAAACCAAGTCTTCATGACGGAGTTCATCGATAATGGTTGGAGAATGTGATGTGAAGATAATCTGTGCTTCCGAATCATGATTTCTTATGTCTCGAAGTTGGGAAACAAATTCTCTTTGTGCTTGTGGATGCAGATTTGATTCAGGTTCTTCGATTCCCAGAATTACATTCTTTTTTTCGGTTGACGCCAAATATCTGTACAGTGCAATCACTAACATACTTTTGATACCAGTACCGCAGTCAGAAACATTGAATGAGTTAGAGTGATCAACAATCTTCAAACCAAGATCAAACAGTAACATAGAATAATCTAAAGTCTTTACGTAGTCAAGAGTAAGTTCATATGAGTGCTCAAGACAATAATACCTTTCAAGCTTCTTTGTAATGCTCGGGAAGTGTTTCTCTGCAAGTTCTTTAGCAGAAGCACGAACGGATGGTGATACTCTGTCCCGATTCTTTGTCCTCTTCCTAAACTCCTTTTCAATAACTCTTCTAAGTAGGGAGTTCTCTTTGGCTTCCATTTTCTCAGCGTCCCTTGAAGCTGGAATGAGCACAAAGGATATATCAGAGAAAATCCTAGCTCGTAGGTCTTCCTGTAAAGCTGCTAATCTTGTTCCAGTTGTAGCCCACTTATATTCAGCTTTCTTGTTATTTGGATTATATCTAAAACGTACCTTAAAGGAATCGAGGATTGAATAGTTTTTATAGATCTGCGAGTTTGGTATATCCGTAAAAACAACTTCAATTATCGAGTTACTAGTTGGAGTATATGAGTGATTGCCATTTATCAAATTATCTTTCTCCTCTTCGAAATTGAAGAATACGTTGAGCGCCCTAAGAATGCTTGACTTTCCAGAGTTGTTTTTTCCGACAATTGCACAAACATCGCCAAGAGTGAATTCACTTTTCTCGAAAGAACGGAATCTACGAATATAAATCTTTGCAATTTTCACAAACGCCACTCCTTCAGCAGGCTTTCGTCTAATCGAATCTGATGATCTCTCAAAATTGCACAAAAAGCCTCGAATTTCTCACGCTTATTCCCCATAAAACTGATCTATCAATCAGAATATACACATTGACTTAATTTTACTACTTTATCAACATAAAACAAAACTCAGCTGATTGGAAATGTTTTATTGGTTACTCATTAACTATTGACTATCTCTCCAAGATAATGGTATTGGTGATTCTGTTTCGTTAACTACATGCACATTAGCGCTTTTCAATGCGAAGATACTGAATCTACAGTCAAGTCACAAAGGAAATGTTCTTCACAAATTTTGGTGGGTGCGGAGGAGTTTAGAATAATAGAGCTTCGTCAGTCAAGCGAATACTGCGCAGAGAGAAGAAACAAGAGGACCCGGTCCGGTGAGTAAGGACCTGTTGAGCTTGATGCAAGCAACTTGTTGTTGATTCGCGCAGTAACAGTCATATCCTTTCCCTTACTCTTTGTATAGACTCTAACTGTCAGATTGAAGCAGGCCTTATCCCAAGTTTCATCCAGCTCGATAACATGTACATGCGGGATTGTTCCCCTGATCTCCTGTCTGATCTTCGTGTTTGGGTACGACCTCTGAATGTCAATATACCCACTGTAAGCTGTATCAAAGTCTCCTGTAACTGTAATCGAAAGAGTTCTTTTGGAAGCCATCTTTTCACTTGTGTGGATTCTTGCCTCGAGAGAGGTTTCAGGATTCTCATCCTCGCTCCAAATTCCGATTCGGTTGATCTTCGCATAGTGCTTAGCCTGTTCCATGTATTCATGAAGCTTTCCTTTGAAGTTAGTTTCAGGAACATAGTCACAGAGTCCATTCATAACCAGAAGGAGATTAGCAGATATCATTACTTCCGTACCTTCAAGCTCGTAAGGAAACCACAGATAGGACAGATAATTGGAATCAGAATCGTATCTGAAAGCATCGAATGATAGAAAGACATCGCTATCTAGAAGTGCATTTTCCATTAGTGTAGTTGCTCTCTCCAAATAGGGAATGAAGGGCGATTCTTCTCTTGGAAGTCTTACTCCAATTAGCCTCACTCTGGGATAGAACATCCCTATTGCAACATCCATGTGGGCAGCGTCATCTATCCTCTCTACCTTTCCTTCTTCCATTTCCCGAAAGGAAGCCTTTAGACTGACGAATTCCCTTGCATAAACGACTTCTTCTCCCGAGATGTCAAGAACAATGGGAGTGAGAGAAATCGCAAGAGATGCAAGCATTGAAGCAAAAACTATCAGGAAAGCCCTTGCAAACCGGGGGTGAAAAGCGACCGTAGAACTCACGATATCTTCGACCTCACATTATCTATGTGAGCACTCTTCGTGTAACTGTCGGCGTGAGTGAATCCCATTAACTTCACGTAGATCCTGTCGACCTGTTCAGGCTCAAATACATTCGGAGAACTCATCATGTCAAGCTTCACGTTTCTCAGTAGGCTGTCTCTCTTCATAACAAATACATTTGGCAAATTGACACTAAGCTTCTTCAAGGTGCAACGCTCACTGAAAACTATATAAGACCTGTATAGTTCTGGATTTCCCAGCCCGGTCGCATGCTTCAGAGCCGTTATGTGACCATTGTTTTGCCACACTGGATTATAGAAGTGATTCTTCTGCTTGTTCTCCAGGACCTGAGTCCAGTTTCTTCCCTTTTCATCGCCAAAGATCCAGCCGCTGTAGTTCTTCGATTCAAAAACGTATATTCCGGTCTCAGCTATCATCAGAATATCTATCTCCGTAGTCGATCCATCCGACTTTGGAAGATAGACGTTCGTCAGCAGCCGGTGATGTCTTTCCAGTTTCTCGAGCCTGGAAGAGATAAGAAACTCGCCGTAGTTCCGCTTATCGAAAAGAATCTGCAGAAAGGAGTTCCCGCTCGCATCCTTATACGAAGATTTCCTGTACTTAAGATAGATGCTCAAAAGATAAAGAACTACGAAGCCAATTGCCAAAAGTACGATTGCAGAAAGAAACGCACTTAAGGTCATTCATTACCTCCCATGGGATACCCACAAAGACAATCGATACTCCATTCATACGAAAAAAATCGATTCGCTTAGTCGAGCAGATTCCCCAGAAGAAAAAAGAAAGAAAACCAACAACTGAATTCTACCATTTGAACTCTTGCAAACAACAATCGTCGCGGAAATTACTGTGATGTGGCAAATGGAGGAAATCTTAAAGGTCCATACGGGATTTTTCTCTTCACAGAGAACCGTTGACGGCAGACCTGCTATGACTAACGAAAGTCTACGTTACCAGAATGAAAATAATCGAGTCTGTACCCAAAGGTCCGTTATCTTCTTTTCTCTTTGCATTGCCATCCTGAAAGAAAAACGAGGTTACGGCCATGTAAATAATGGAGTCTGTCCCGAAAAACTTCACGATAATTTGTCATGCTGAACTTGTTTCAGCATCCCGTTCTAAGAACCGCTGCACGCTAAAGAACGTGAACCCGCTGAACGCTGGGAAGAGCCTAGAAAGAGCATTAACGAGACTTTGATTCGCTCACGAGAAAGCGAGAGCGAAAATAGGGACTGACGAGCTCCTAGCGTCTGTCCCATTTTTCGCGTTACAAAGCGAGATCCTGGCCAGAAGCGAGCCAGGATGACCCGAAACGGTATCATCCAATAATCGACCTTACCGTCATCCCGTAGTGCTCCTGTACGGGATCTGGTCTTGAAAACACGGCAAAAACCGAGATCCTGACCAGGAGCATTGTCAGGATGACGTTTAGGGTGCCATCTCGTTGAGCTTGCCCTGATTAGCCTGCCCTGAAGTGCTCCTGTTCAGGGTTCCTGTTCAGGACCTTTGCACGGGATCTCGTTCTTCTCATACGTCTCGCCCTCTCTCCTCTTCTCGTAGTTCTTAACCAAAAACCTGGACACCAAGTAACGGAACGAAGACCCGCTGGCACTCTCTCACGGATCTAGCTCTCTTCTCGGAGGACGGAGAACCGCTACGGCAAATCTGTTCTAATTGAGCGAATAACAATATTACGAGAATGTAAATAATAGAGTCTGTCCCGAAAAACTCTACCTGTTCTAATTGAACGAAGAATTATATTGCAATAATGTAAATAATGGAGTCTGTCCCCAAAGATCCAGTTTCCTAACGTCTGTTCCATTCCTCACTCCATAGATCGAGTTCCTGGCCAGAAGCGCGCCAGATGACGTGAAGCGATGTCATCCCACAGTCCCCCATACTGTCATCCCGTAGAGCCCGCCCCTGAATCCACTCACTTAGTCATCCCGTGATGCAACTGCACGGGATCTGGTCTTGAAAACACGGCACGGATAGAGATCCTTGCCAGAAGCGCGAGGATGACGTGAAGCGATGTCATCCCACAGTCCCCGTACTGTCATCCCGTAGAGCCTGCAATGATAAGCGCCTCCTCTGTCATCCCGCAGTGTTCCTGTGCTGGATCTCGATCTTGCGAGACGCTGGACCCAACAATCTCAGATTTGGTTCTTCCGCTCTTCTCAAATAATGGAGAACCGTTGACGGCAGACCTCTCTGACTGACGAATGTCTATGTTACCGAAATGTAAATAATGGAGTCTGTCCCGAAAAACCTGCTCTGACTAACGAAAGGGTCACGGGATCTCATTCTTCTCGTCCTTATCGCCCTCTCTCTTTTCTCTCCGGTTCATTAAGTAAGAAGAAAGATGCTAGGCGTGAAGTGTCGAAGAATCGTTTTCCCCAGCGTACAGCCTTCAGCGTTTGTTGTCCAAGCGGCTCTTTCCCCGCGAAGCGGGCATTGCGACCTGGCATGATCTTTGCCAGCCCTGCGTCCCGGGATGAACTTCCCGGCCCTGCGTCCGCCGATGATTTTCGGCGCCTTGCGTCTTGCAACTTCTAGTCGGAGGACGGAGAACCGGTGACTGCTGACGGCAAATCTGTTCGAAATGAATCAAGAACTATATTACAGGAATGTAAATAATGGAGTCTGTCCCGAAAAATCCTGTTGACGGCAGACCTCTCTGACTGACGAATGTCTATGTTACCGAAATGTAAATAATGGAGTCTGTCCCGAAAAACAGGACCAGAAAACCCCTACCTCCGGGTCGTACATAAAATTCAATCCGGGAACCGGAGAGAAGATAAGAAATCTGAATATCGTCTTCTTCAGAGAGAACCAGTCGACGAGTACGGGAACAGACAACGGTTTCCTGGACATCTCGGGTCTCGAGACAGGTACATGGGGATACATGGCGAAGGTGGAGACACTTTCTCTTGAAGGAGTCAAGTTGTATCTTCTTGAGGGAACCGTAAGCGTTCCCGGAGCAAACATTATTGAATTCTCAACCTTCACAGATCATGCAGACATTACTCTTATTGATGAAAACGGGCTGGAGTTATCTGATTCCAGTATCGTTGCGGCTAGATTCTTCCTCTTAGATTTCTATGATACTCAATCTACGACCTCTTACTCCGAAGTAAAAAAGCTCTATGGAAACATACCGACAATAGCCATGATTCATTTCATTGAGCTAGGCCAGGGAAGACACTGGTTCACAGAGAATCTACCTATGTCATCTGCATGCACATTGTCGCTTGAGAATTGTGCAACACTTAACTTCATTAGCAGCATTGACCTATACGAAGCGATAGATCTCGGTATAAGTTTCAATTTCAGAAGCAAAGTATCGACGGAGTATCATACATCAGACTTCACAATACGGCTAATGCCCTGCGATACGGTTGGCTATCATTACGGGGTTTGCAGAAACGGAACATGCTACTATTCAAATCTCGAAGGCTTGCAGCTCACGTCAGGGCAAACAACGGATATGCATGTTCTTGAAGGACTACATATCGAAATTGACGGGATACCCGATGACGCAACCGCGGTAACCATGAACTCGGGAAACCAATGGCTCGGGGCTAGACTTAAGGACGCATCAGGATGTCTTGAATGTCAGATTCCAGTAACCATCACACTGTACGATGCGTACGGAAGCATTATTCATCAAGTAGAAATCTGGAACTGGGATTTCGGTCATGAATTCAGCTTACCCTCGACAGGAAACTATGAACTTCTGATTTCCGCCCACCTTATAGAATTTCCGGATTCTGTGCTTGAAAACACCTATCTAGTACGGACTCTTCAAATCACTGCGGAATAGAGCAATAAAAACTAACTCAAGGGGCGCGTGTAGGCGCCCCTTTTGTTCAGAATATCTTCGTAACAAAAATTATCTTGTCGGAGGACGGAGAACCGTTGACGGCAGACCTCTCTGACTGACGAATGTCTATGTTTCCGAAATGTAAATAATGGAGTCTGTCCCGAAAAACATGAGCAAGTGTCCACGAAAAATATCGCTTTGCACATACAGCAACCTCCTAATAGTACTCCCTTGCTTGAATACTTTGCTCTTTTAGACTAGTACTGATTCGCAAGCAGAAGCTTTTAGATAATCTAGCAAATCTAGCACTTTTCGCAAATGTTCATCAATTTAACGGCTCCAGCGGTCTTCCAACCGCTTCTCAGAGCAAGTGCTTTAACTTGCTTACAATCAAACGGAATGCTTCGTTCTTTGAGTTCTTGGAGCTTCCTTTTTGCGAATTCTACATCTGATTTATTCGATAGATTGTCACCTACGTTTACTATTTTCGTAATTTTACATATCGTATCAATTAGAACCTGATTAGCATTTATTGAGTTGCTCACAAGCTGTTCAGTTCCGTCAACGCATATTGATTTGTAGTCCCAAGTGTATTTCCAGAAACTGACATCGCTGATCGTCCAAGGAACAACAACAACTGAAGATATGTATTCGCGTTTGTCATCGAGTACAGCCAAGCTTTCCTCGCTAGTAAAAGCGGCAAGCACCGAATTGTTGATGGTCGTTAGCGAAAAGGTCCTTTGAGTAAGTAATCGTATTACAAAATCAGTCTCGTCTATATAACAATAGCCCACTTTTCTGAGCTTATTGACAGCAAAAGCTCCAAGAAGCTTTTCAATCTCTCCGAAAAGATTGTCTTTCGTATCCACATACAGAATCATTTCTTTCAATTCCTTGTCAGACGCGTTTTTCGCTGCAACTATGAATCCTAGTTTCAACCCTTCCGCGTGATCATTTATCAAGGTATCGTCTATGATACATCTGTCCATCTCCTCCTCCTTTGGTTTCTTGCTAATGAGTCCTCATCTCACGAACTCTATCGGCTTGGGCAATGTGATTTCTTCAAATGCTTTGAGAGCATAATCATCTGTCATACCCGCTATGTAATCAATAACAACTCTCAACGGACTGAATTGCCCTAATGGATATGCATTTTGCCTTCTTTCAATGTAGTCACCAATACGATTGATGAGCTTTCCATGGTCACCTCTATACAGTTCGAAAGCCATCTGATACTCGCCAACATGATGTACAAGATACTCGAAGAGCGTCTCAATTATTCTCTCTACGTATTCAATATACTTTGCTAACACTTCATGCTTATAGATCTTGTCATAGTTGAATCTCTTCAGTTTCGTTATCAAATCAAACTTTTGATCAGAGAAACCGATTAGTTGATTTCTCAATGACCAATGGACCAAATCGTTCACGAGAGTATCAATTATTTCTCCGTTTTTGCCGCCAAGAGCGTCACGTATTGTCTCTGGGACATCCTCAATCTTGACTATATTGGCAGTAATTGCGTCCTCAATGTCGCGCCCTAGGTATGCTATCTTGTCGGCAAATCTTACAGCACAACCTTCATAGGTCGTTGGAATTGTCCCCTTCTTCTGAATAGTATCAAGATCTTTCGGGGTTTCACATGGAGCAAGGCTACGGTCATCTTCTTCCCCGCAATGAGACACTATCCCGTCTCTGACAGCATAAGTTAGATTGAGGCCCTTGCCATCGTTTTCAATCCGATCCAATACTCTAAGGCTTTGGACCTCATGAAAGAAACCCCCAGAACTGGACGCTAGTTCATTGAGTTTCTTCTCTCCCGCATGCCCAAATGGAGCATGGCCAATGTCATGGCCAAGCGCGATCGCCTGCGCCATCTCTACGTCAAGTCCCAAAGCTTTGCATATTACTGAAGCTATAGTCGATACATGCAGCGAATGCTCAATTCGAGTGCACACATGATCGTTTTGAGGAGAGAAGAAAACCTGAGTCTTCTTTTTCATTCTTCTGAAGGCCATACAGTGGATAATCGCAGTTTGATCCCGGAAATACGGACCTCTAATGTCTTCTTCGCGCTTCTGAATCCTTGTCTTGTAGAAATCATCAGTCAAAGGATTTCGAAAACCAGCCATACTTATCCCCCTTTTGTGCTGTGTTTTCAACTCCTCTATGTAGATTCAGAAATGATTCCCCAATCAAAACTCAAACAATTAACGAGAAAAAGTCCTGTTCTCAGCAGAACAACTACGTACAACTTGCCGCACCGATGCATGACCTCTGTTTCCTCAACGGCCTTAAAACAGAAAATGCTCAAAACAAGAAAGAATATTGCAAAGCAATTCTATCACTATCACGCTTTGTTCAGAAAACAAGCTCAGAATTGAGATGATTATGAAAGCTTGGCTTTGGATTCAACTATGTACTCAGCGTTGGGAAACGCTTTTAGAACTATGTCTTCAAGCCTAGAACCAGTGCCCAAAGAACACCAAGAAGCTCTCATACACATCTAACTGTCAACCAAATATGTTCGAAAGAGCGTAAGGCTTGTCAGCATCCAACAGAAGATTTCGAAGAGGCTTTTAGTACTTCGTTTTCTTCAGGAAAGACAATAGAAGTTCTCTTACTATTCCAAGTTCTCCTATTTTGAATAGCTTGCTCAGGCCTACATACGTAAGAAATCCAACAAAGACTTGAACAATCAACTTGACTAGGTCTCCACCTGGCATTAGCAAACCCACAATCAATACAAGCGCTCCCATGACAAATGAAAGAATGTACGATGGAAGAATGTCCTTAACCTGGTCTTTGATTGAGTAAGAAATCAGCTTCTTTGAGTAAACTGCATTTATGTAATAAGATATATAGGAACTTAGTACTGATCCCCACAGCAGCCCGATTATTCCTAGTCTCAGGAGGAGGACAATCACTATTATGGCAGTTGTACTTGCTTTCTTGATTATCTCAAGTTTAAGAAACAGGTCGGATCTGCCCTTCACTTGGAGTATGTTGAGATTGATAGCGTGAAGAGGGAAGAGCATCCCCGCAAAGCAAAGAATCTGGAAGTACGGAATTGAAAGAAGCCACTTTTCTCCAAAAATGAGACTAATCAAAGGATCAGCGATCGCTGCCAGAAATACCATTAATGGAAAGTTAATGAAAGTGGATGTTCTTATTATCTTTGAGAAACCGTTTCGAAGACGATGCTCGTCCTTTTGGATGCTACTTAACACGGGATAGCTAACGCGTTGAAGTGATGTACTCACTGCGTGTGAAGCGACTTCCTCGAGCTTCTTTCCGTTTGTGAAATAACCTAGTTCTGTTGCGGAAAAGAATCTCCCGATAATCACATAGTATATATTCACATATATTGTGTTCAGCAATCCGGACGCCAACAAGCGAGACCCAAATCTGAATAGCTTCTTGAATGATGTCATGCTGAAGACAAGTGAAGGCTTCCATTTGTTTGAAATAGAAAGAAGCAGGGCAACAAGAAATTGCATTGTCAATGTCCTGATTACTAAGCTCCAAACTCCCAAACCAAAATATGCAAGTGCAACGGCAACTGCACCCGACACAACTGAAGCAACGATACTAATCTTTGTCTGAGTCTTGAAATCGATTCTTCTAACCAGCATAACTCGCTGAATAATCCCAAAAGAGTTAATGATCAGCACAAGAGACAAAACTCTGAGTATTTGAATGAGCTTAGGTTCTCTGAAAAAATCACTGATAACAGGTGCTGATAAGAAAAGTACTAAATAAAGAGCAGATGCCATTGCGAGGTTGAAATAGAAGACGGTTGAGAAATCCTCTTGCTTAGCGTCTTGCTCGCGAATCAACGCCTGACTAAAGCCGCTATCTATGAAAGTTGTTGATAGTGATATGAATATCGTAATCATCCCTATGAGCCCGAAATCTTCTGGAAGGAGCATCCTAGCAAGTATTACTTGTATAATGAATTGTATTCCTTGATTTGCTATGAGATCAGAGAAGCTCCAGAAGAGCCCTGATGCAGCCTTTTGTCTTAGGTTAGATGACTCATTCATTCAATTCTCCGTTTCACTGGATAGTAAGTTTTTTGCTTTAAGCACTGAATATAGGTTCACTATTGAGCTATACCTAACACAACAAATCATACATCCTGACTTGAACATAATTGTTACGACATTAGCCGGTCAGTTCCAACTATTGAGGTAAGGGAGCTCCGAGAAGATCTTTTCAGAGTGATTAAACGATGTAATATTCGTCAGATGGCAGAATCCACAATAATATCTGTTAGTGCATGAAGAGAATTACCGGTTCAGACAGCTTACCGTAGCTTCAGAAGAAAGATGGCAGGAAGATGAATTTTTCTCCCTGCCGTTAGGGTGTGTGAGTAGTGCAGTTCCAAGTTGCATCAAAAGCATAGTTGACCGTCAAAGGTCCACCGTCCGCCGAAAAGAGAGAGAAAATGGCTCATCAATGATTCACTTTGGAAGAAGATATCATGATGCAGTTGATTGCCGTTTTCCCGGAAAGACCGATAATCGCTGAAGAGGCCGTTACCTAGGTACTATTCTTGCTCTTCTTCCGTCAGCATCGCCCTTTCCCAGTCGAAATGAAGGACTGTTTCTCGGTTTAGGGGTTTTCCTCTGTCTCTAGAGACTATGACCCTCAGCTCTTCTTTCGGAGCATTGTCGTCATAGGAACGCTCGTGATGAAGCATGATTATCGTGTCCGCGCAGGCTGTTATCTCTTCACCGTCGTGAAAGTCCTTCTCTTGAGGAAGATTTCTTGGATTGTTCATTACCGTTCTCTTTAGCTGGCTTGCAATAACGATCGGCATTTGGAGAAACGTGGCCAACTCCTTGAACCACTTGAGTTCGCCTTCTCTCTCACGAATGAGCTGAAGGTAGTCGACAAAGCAGATATTGTATCTGAAAAAGCATTTCAGATCGTCGATAGCATATGCGACCTTGTCAATAGTCTCGCCCCACTCTCTAAGGTCTATGAAGAAGAGGGGTATGCTTCTTAACTTCTCTCTGTATCGGGAGCGCATTGCAAAATATTCGTCTTCTCCGTCCTTCATTGAATCCTTTGAATAACGATGCCTTTGAAGAAGCCTTTCTTCTAGATTGTCCCTACTTCTGTCTACGGTTGCATAGGCAGTCCTCATTCCTTTTCTCGTGAATTCATATGCCATGTTCAGCATTAGCGTAGTCTTTCCCTGAGAGGGCCTCGAACCTATTACGATAAGGTCCGTTTCTCTCATAGGTTGAAGAATATCGTTCAGTTTCTCTATCGGCCACCTGTATTCAGACATTTAATTCACCTCCATTAGAAATAGTTGTTGGTCAACGGTTCGCCGTTCTCCGAAAGAGCGATCAATGGCCCGACCGCTCTTATCCCCTCTCGGTGAACCGTTAACTCTCTTGGGGTAGGTCAAGATCATACGAACCTGCAGCCTCGCACCCCCAGCGATAAACGGATCTTTGCTCTATCCAGCTTTTCTTAGAAAAGCGTGTTTTCTTTCCCTAAAGCCCTTAATCATTCACCCGATCTCCTGGCATTTTGCTGTTCCCTCGCTCCTTTCCTGCTGTGGAAATACTTCATCGATTTCTTCGTCCATTCCATGATTTCTTCATTCACTTCGTAGATATCGTTCAGCTCCTCGGCATCTCCTATCTCTTCCTCGTAAGCCTTTGTTATCGTTCCTCTCAGAGTCGCTTCATAGCGCCGCACATCCAGAAGAGCCGCAGCGCGAAACATCTTAATACTCTCTTCGAGCTTGTCTATCTTCTTCAGCGCTTTCGCGACGAGAAGATAATTCCCCGCCTCGAAAGGATCGAGAAGCAGCGCTCTCTGAAGCCACGCAAGGGCGTCAAGCGGTCTGTTCAGTTCGAGGTAAAGCTCACTCATTTCCCTTAAGGCATTGCGGTCATCGTTATCGTATGAGAGAGCGAGCCTGTACATCATCTCGCTCTTGTTCGGAAGGTTCAGCTTCCTGTACACTCTTGCGAGATCCTTCACGCTTCTCATATCGTCGGGCCATCTCCTGTAGCACTCCTCGAAGAGCCTTTTCGCTATATGGAGATCACCGAAATCTTCGGCTATCCTGCCGAGCACCAGGTATTCGCTGTCATACTTGAACTCGTCCAGTGGCTCTTCTTCGAGTTCCCAGTTCGGATCTTCTTTCAATCCTATTTCCGTAATCGTCTTGAGATAAAGCTCCTTCGCCTTTTCCGTTTCTTCTAGAAACTGGTGCCTTCTTATTTCATTCAGTCTCATAATCATCATCATGTTTTTCACCTCTCTTATTCCTTCTAGTCTTGAATATCACTTAGATCAGATCCGAGCCTCGGTGCTCTCTTCTTCGAATTCATCATTTAATGAGTCTTCATCCGTAAGATTATTTGAAGACGAGAGAGATTCTCTATGCCTATGGAGAATCTCTCCAAAGGAGATTCCTTCGTGGTGTCCATTCTTCCTTTCGGCTTCTAGCCTGTCGGCGTTCTTTCGTATTAACTCGACGGCTTCGATCAGATCCTCTGTCTTGGAGGAATCCCCAAGGTTGCCATATATCACCTTCGTCGTTACGTCGGCTACTTTAGGCATCTCCATGGAGAAGTTCAGCATGATTCCGGCGAGGAAGTTCTGCCTGCTTGCAGAAGGCCTCTCCATCTTTGAGAGGACCTTGCTCAACTGGAAGTATCCAGTCGGGTCTAGAGGATGATCCCTAGTGAGTTTGTCGTACCAGAAGTAGGCCTCGGTTAGCTTTTCTTCGTTGAAGGCCATCTCTCCCAACCAGAGAGTGGCCCAGAAATGCTTCGGATCAATTTTCAGAACCCATTTGTAATCTCCCGAGGCTTCTTGGAGTCTTCCCATAGATCTCTCTATGTCGGCCATGGAGCAAAAGCCGCAGGTTTCATCCGGGTTTTTCTCGCAGAATTTTTTCAGCATCTCCAATGCCTTTTCCCTTTCTCCGAAAAAGGCCGTCAGTCTTGCCGAGTCATACAAGGCATATCCCGAGAGCTTGTTTTCGCCTTTCATGAGTTCCAAATAGAAGGCTCTAGCCTCTTTGAATTTCATATTTCCTATGTACTTGTTTGTGATCCTTATGAGGTCTTCTTCTCTTGACTTCTTTTTTGCGGAAGAGCCTTTATCGACAACGGGATGGAGCTCGGGGTCGTCCCTCAAACCGAGAAGAAAATCGATAGAGACGTCCAGCGCCTCCGCTATCCTTAGCAGGGTGTAGTACCCCGGGAACCTTTCTCCCCTCAGGTACGAAGTGAGTATCGAAGACCAGAGCTCAACCTTCTGAGCCAGCTCGGCTTCAGTCATATTCTTGTCTATCATTCTTTCCTTCAATCTTCTTGCGAATTCTTCCATGTTTTCCTCCTTTGAAATCAGTTGTAAGCATAAGAACCGCTGCAGGCTTGAAGTTTTGAAGAAAGTCGTCCTCCGTCAGCTGTCATCAGTCCTCCGTTTTTTCAAGAGACTTGGAGAGTTTCCAGAGCATTCTATTAATGCTTTCAGCCTTCCTCTCGATTAGATAAAGCTGATCTCGATTCATATAGCCAAACTCAAAAGAAATCTCCATCTGAGCCACTGTCTCGTTCAACGAACCGCGCGCAAGATAGAGAAAATGATCAAACTCCTTCTTGTGTTTCCTCCCTGCTCCTTCAGCGATGTTCGACATAACTGAAATCGCAGCCCGCCTTAACTGAGCGACAAGACCAAACTTCTCATCTGAAGGAAAGGATGAAGTCAATTCATACACATCCTTCGCGAATGACTTGCTTACTTTCCAAACTTCCAGATTCTTGAAACCAAACGACATTTCATACCTCCACAAATCTCAGTATTTTTGAAATTTGTTTTACTCCGAGGACGGTGGACCGTTGACGGATAAGGTGGTTTTCATCAGCGCTCAACAGCTCCTTCGGCAGCTCTTTCGCCAGGCAAGACACCACCGAAGAGTTTCGAGAGAAGCTCATTGTTCACTTCCTCTTTCTTCCCGTTAAGCGCCTTGTCATCCTCCTTGAAATCGTATGATTCATATGCCCTTATGAACTGAGCCCTCACTACCCTTCTTGATTCACCCGTCATGTCGCATAACTCCTGCCATCCTATTGTCCTTTTTGCGTTTTCGAGCCTTGGATCGTCGTAGAATTGCTCATCGTAGATTCCGTATTTGTGCACGTCCTCAATGACTATCTGCCAGGCGTCTTCAGCGCTCAACGAATTCTTTGTCTCATCGAGAGCGGCCTTTCTTATCGCAGCAATCGTCGGGGCTCTATGGGTCGTCATTACCAATCTGTGTACAGCTGCCGAGAAGGCCGTATCGGAGATGTCGGAGAGCATCTTGTACCAGAGCTCTGCCGCCGGTCTGTCGAGAGTGAATCCGGGGAAGGCCATCATCAGCACTGCCAATCC
Source organism: Mesotoga sp. BH458_6_3_2_1 (assembly GCF_003664995.1). NCBI lineage: Bacteria > Thermotogati > Thermotogota > Thermotogae > Kosmotogales > Kosmotogaceae > Mesotoga > Mesotoga sp. BH458_6_3_2_1. Next base: position 49,352 of record NZ_JFHL01000007.1, read on the forward strand.
CTCAGCGAATGTGTTTCTGTCCATCTAATCCAACTCCCACGAAGTCCCTCAGGACATCTGCCATCCTGTCGCCCCTGTTTGAGTACTTCCCCTCGAGAACCTTCTCGAAATTAGAGGGCTTCATGAGCCAGTCGAAGTCTGCCCTCCATCTCGTGACTCTCCCCGAGAGGAACTCAGATTCCTCCACACTGTTGAAGTAGTCTTCCCAGAACTCGATCGAGGGATACTCCTTCCAGCGGGCGCGGACGTTCCTCTTTCTCGAACCCGACCATTTTGCCGATTCCTTCGGAGCAGGAAGGGAGGGACAGAGATCGATGAAAGCCTGGCGGATCTTCTCGTAAGGTACGCAGAAGTCGGCCGATCTCCTCTCCGGCGGAAATTCATCCGAAGTGGAAGATGGAGAATCGACTTCAATTTGGGCTTCGCAAGAAGAGAAAACTCTGCTTCCATCGTCCGACTCATCTTTCGCATAAAATGTCGTCTGTTCTTCTCGACCCATTTCTTCTTCTGATTCCTCTTCAACACCAGAAAAAGTCGACAATTCACCGGAAATCGGACTCTCTCCCGTCAGTCTCACTGACGAATTACCGTTAGGTAATTGTGTACTTTTTTCTTTTGTTTTCTTTAGTTTAGTTTTGTTTATATTATTGGGATCAGTCGAGAACGTATCGGGAACGCATCGGGGATGCGTCGGGCTCTCATCGCGATCATCCGTACTTACGTCGACTGTATTCATTTCCTCTTCAGCTGAGGCTTTAGGAATATGATCCTCGGCACGCGTCGGGGTTTCCGTCGGGGACGCATCCGGTACGTGTCGGGTATCCATCGGGAACGCACAAATCGAGTATTTTCCAGGGTTGAATCTGTCGCCCGATTCATAAGTTATCAGTCCTGCCTTGCACAGTCTTCTTCTCGCTCTTGAGAGCTGTCCCTTTGTGCATCCATATATGCTCTGAACTATCCCGTTTGGAAGAACGAAACTCTCGGGCCATCTCGCGTTGTTCGCGTAGTCAAGAACGAAGAAGTAAAGGGACGTCTCTAGAGAGTTGAACTTGTGTATCTTATTTGCTATCCAGAAGTTGTTTATTAGTTCTATGTAATTCATACTAAAACCTCCATTGAAATAGTTGTTCGTTGAGCGTTCACCGTTCTCCGGAAGAGCTAGATCCATTCATAGCGGCTGCTTTCACGTCTTCTCAGCAAATGGCCAAGTTTTGCCGGTGAACCTTCTCTTTGCTATCATCATCATCGGGAGGTGTGATGATGGCTTTTAGATTCAAAGATCTCGAGGTATGGAAGCTGAGCAAGGATTTAGCAAAGGATATCTACTCTGCTACCTCAACTTTTCCTGAGGAAGAGAAATTCGCATTGGTTTCTCAGCTTCGCAGAGCGGCAGTTTCCGTAATGTCCAATATTGCCGAGGGAGCCGGTCGCCAGTACAGGAAGGAATTCATTCATTTCCTCTACATGGCCCGAGGCTCTCTCAATGAAACAGTCTCCCAGCTGGAACTCTCGTTCGAATTTGGCTATATAGACAAGGAAACTCTTGAGACTATCGAAGTGAGTGCCGAACGAATTAACCGCATGCTCTGGAAACTTTCAAAATCACTTGCTCCTTCCACCTCGGAGAACGGTCAACGGTGAACCGCTTGCCTTTTCCTGGATCGGGGTACGTCAAGATCTTACGAACCTGCTACCAGGCAATAAACTTCGTTGCCAGCTGCTGAATCAGAAGGTAGGAAGAGACCTTACGTACCTGCTACCCCCTACCTGCAACCACGCCGTCAGGCCTTTCTAAATCTCCTCACCGGCTTCAGTTTTTCTTTCTTCTCATATGCTTCTTCGGGAAGATAGTCGATCAGTTCGGAGAGGTTTCTGAATGTGATGAATTTGAATGGATCTGGGAGGCCTACGACGGTATCCAACGCCGCCTCTCTATCCAGAAGCCTTATCTGAGTCGGAGCCTCGTCGCTCGCGTACTCGTAGCCCTGAAGCTCGACCTTTCCTATACCTTCTCTGTCTATGAACTCATCTGCGAGCTTCTTCATCTTCTTCGCCCCTTCCTGAAAGGCGACTGTCTTCTGAAGGGTGTTCTTTAGAGAATCACTGTCGGTAATCATGAGATCCTCTCCAAGCTTCTCCATTAAGGGACAGAAGGAATGATAAAGGCAGTAAGAACAATGGTCTCCCGCTTCGGGTGAAAAATCGCTCTGAAGGATCTGGCTTATCCAGGCGTAGAGATTGATTCCGGCCTCTTCGAGGTTTTCCTTTGTAACCTCTTTAGAAATCGCGGCTCCGGCAGAAAGAGATACCCACTCTATCCTTCCTATCTCATAACCCTGTCTTGAGAGAGCCCAGGCGTAGATAAAGAGCCTCTCCCAATCGGGATCACCAAATCCTGCCTTGAAGTGGCACAAAACGAGGGGCTGGTTAACCGTCCCCGGTCCTCCGTCCTCCGAGAGACCAAGAAAAGCAGATTCAAGACTCTTTACAGCTTCTTCGGCGAACGGACGGACATCGGAAGACGCTGACTTATCATCATATTCTCCATTTGAATTTGATTTTGATTTTACGAACCCGCTACCACTTATCCCCGACCCCGGCGCAGTGTAAAGACACTGCGCTCTTCCCCTAAAAACCACTTCCGGTTCGTCGAAGGGAATTGGATTCGAGAATCTATCCAATGCGAAAGGAATATTGAGAGCTATAACATCTTTGCTCTTGAGGAATTGAACTCCAAACTCTATCTGGATGAGATCCCTCTTAAGATTCTCTCCAAAGAGGAGAGGAGTAGGAGAATTACCTAGATAGGAATTGAACAAGGCCCTCAAGATAAGGCCGTTGTGTTTTCTTCCCTCTCCCTGCGCTTCGGGCAGTCCTTCGAAATATCGTAGATAGAACCTGTGAGGACATTCGACGAAGGACTTGAGTCTTGAATACGATAGTGGGAACGGTTGGCGGTTCTCCGTCAGTCGTTCTCCGCTTTGCAATTTGGAAGCCGATTCCGCACAGAATGCAGAGCCGGTTCTTCTCGATCCGCACTCTGTTGAAACTGATTTTCCTTCCGAAGTAATATCACTTTTACACAAAGAGTAAGCGGGATTACCAACCAACTTTCTGGAAGTGATAATATTTAGATGTTCCACGTTTGCTTTTTGTGTTGAGAGCGGGTCTCTGGCAGGGGATCCGTTCTCGTTTTTTACTGCCGGATTCATGGCAGATCACCTCCCGGTTTCCTTGTTTGTCTTTCTCTGCGGTTGCCTCTTGATAACCCTGTTTTCATCCATCATTTTGCGCCTCCTTTGTTGTTAGTTCTCTTATAGCGCCTTCATATACACCTATGTCATATCCGAGACTGTAGAGATACATGAGATCCTTGTAGCCGGGAAATCTGGAAGTCCTTGTGAAACAGGGAAAGATCCTCTCCACCGGAACCTCCAGAAAACGGGCAAGAGTATCGGCGTTTCTGAAACCGGGAATTATCCTTCCCAGCTCTACCTCGGAGATATACTTCTGGTCCTTGCCTATCACCTCTCCGAGCTCCCTCTGGCTAAGTTCTCTCATGATTCTCTCATCGCGCAGGTTGCCCATAAATCACCTCCTTTCTCCATGGATTTAGTTTATCCAGAACTCAATTGTCTGAATGCAGCGGCTTTGAAGCCCTGGATATACTCCAAATCATCACTTCATATTCTTGTGAACAAAACCGGGCTGTTCGAACGCTGTGTAGATTTAACTAAACTTGTGCGGGATGTTTCCCGTTCAGTCGGAAAATAATCATGCCTTTATTAAGGCGACAGACCTGAAGATGAGTTCTTGAAGAAAGAAACCCTTAAACAGATAGAACAAAAGATATAAGCAGTTTTTCCGAAAACTTCCATATTTTGAAAAACCTCCATCGGCTCCGTAAGTAAATCAAAACTGGCTGTATATATTCTATATCACCCTCATAAACGCTGTCAAGAAGTGTTCATGAGCTTTTCAGTTTTGAGAAACCGGGAGCGACTATTTTTCATTATCTGCAACTATCGGCAAATAGATTTGATTATTCAAATAATTCTTTTTATCCGGTTCTCTTTCTTTTCAAATCGTCTTTTTCTTTTGCTTTTTCATAATGCTCACATATGAATGCGATAGCTTTCAATCGGAATAAAAGAGCCTTTGCTTCTCTATTTTGATTATACATAGCCGTTATTCCAGAGCCAAACTCAGGTGTTTTTCACCTGAGCTTGGTGTTTTTTGACCCGGTGATATATATTCATTTCACGTGGCCACGAAGAAGAAAACGGAGGTTGCGGGTACGTGGTAGCGGGTGGGTAAGATCTTTCAAACCCCCAACCCCTTACCTATGATCCCGGCCTCCAGGAAAAGGAGGAATTTTTATGGGACTTGGCACAACTGTGATGGTAGTTGGTACTGAGAAGTCACTCTCGATCACCTGGGATACCGGTGTCATTGAGGACGACAAGCCAGTCCTCTCTAGACAGACTCTCAGCGTCGATTCGGCAATGACCGAACAGGAGGCATACGATGCTGCCTATAACATCGCAAGCCTCACCAATTACATCATCGCCGACATTAGACTGATCGAAACCCAGACCCTCGGACCGATTGACTGACAACCGTGGTAGCGGATGGCAGGTAGCAGGTCCGTAAGAGCAGATAGTCCGGGGTAGCGGTTAAACAGTGAGGTTCGGGTTGAAATGGTTTACCTACCCGCAACCCCCAACCCGCAGCCCCGCACAATTCGAAAGGAGGAACTCGAATGAGAAACCTGAGCGTTAGATGGTACGATTCAACCGCGAAGAAGTCTAAGGGCTTCTACATAAAGGAGCCCAAGGAGACTCTGACTCAGGCTGAGGTCGAGACTGTAATGGGAAACCTCGTAACTCTGAAGGTGATCCCTTCAAGCTATGCGGTAGACTACGCAGCAGTAATCGACACCCAGAAGAACGAGTTGTTTAACCTCATCTGACCCCCGTGGTAGCGGATGGCAGGTAGCAGGTTGGTAAGAACAGGATCGGGGAGAAATCCCCGTCCTGTTTACTTAACGGTCTTCTTCAAAGAGAAGATAAGTCCATTCAAGAGCTTGTGGACTCTGTTCGACAGGGATTCGAACTGTTTGAGATCACTTTCAGACAGGTAACCAAGTTTCACGCTTATCTCCATCTGAGTGGAAAGTTCCATGAGGGAACCGCGGGAAACGTAAAGAAACTTGATCAACTCTTTAGTGTGTTCTCTGCCATATCCCTCTGCAATGTTTGATGGTACTGAAACAGCAGCCCTCTGCATCTGTGAAACAAGACCGAATCTCTCGTGTTCTGGGAGCTTTCTAGTCAGCGTATAGACTTCAACTACAAGTTCCATAGAACACTTCCACAAATCGAGTTCTCTGAATCTGCCGAACAAGTTCATACCTCCTTGAATAAAAGATCAGAAGAAATTCTATCAGATTTCCTGTGTTCAGCCAACCAGGGTTGTATGGTCAAAAAAGATCTGCCCAACCCGCAACCCCTTACCCCCTACCACGATCGTACAAAGGAGTGATAATATGTCGTGGATAAAAGAGTTACTATCTCTAATCACAATCTTCGCAAGTTACGTAGAATCTCCCGGCAACGGACCGGAGAAGAAAGAAAAAGTAAAACAGATGATAAAGGATGCGCTTCCTGATGAACAATGGAAGATCGATCCTGAATTCTTCGACTTCATCCTGGATGTCCTTATAGACCTCGTCGTCATGTTTCTCAACAGGGGACTCTGGAAGACGGCGATGAAGGTGCTTGTGAAATGACAGAAGTCAACAGCAGCGAACCAGAAATATCATCAGGAGAGAGTCTATAGCACCGCTTCGTTCATGAGTAAGAAGTATGTATGACACGACCCCTGGTTTATGAATCGGGGCCGTGTTTTTTTACACGATGTATTGTCGCTGCTTCATTGGACTGTTGAGGGTCGCAGAGTTCATGGATTGAAAAAAGAGAGCGATGAAGTTTGTTTTTGAAAGCAGTTAGCAATCATTTTATCTCTATCATCCGAGATGAATCGGCTGAAGCATTTTGCATTGCTCAAAAACGAATTGCTTTCTCTCTTCTTTGTTGTTCGGATAGGTCAGTCTTTGCTGCACGTTTTCACCCAATAGACCTGTCATATAACGCATAAGCAAAATCATACTGAACTACATAGAATAGTATTCTAGAAAGTGAGATAAACAAAAACATAGTATAATTCAAATGATTAAACCAATGCTTATTAACAAGATTTGTACTATTATGTTCTATAATATGTTTGTCATACTGGGTTCTGAAATCATCTCGGAGGGTAATCAATGAATATTCTTGTCACTGGTTGTGCGGGCTTCATTGGAAGCAACTTCGTATATTACTATCTTCGCAAACACTCTGAGAGAAAGATTATCGGTCTGGACAATCTGACTTATGCTGGAAATATAGACAATCTATCCGGATTGACTGAAGAAGAGAGAAAGAGATTTACCTTCGTAAAAGGTGATATCTGCGATCCCGAACTTGTGGAGCGTATCTTCAACGAACAAGACATAGATGGAGTAATAAACTTCGCGGCCGAGTCTCACGTTGATAGATCGATTCACGATCCGCAGATCTTCTTGAAGACCAACGTTCTTGGAACGCAAGTTCTTCTCGATGCGGCAAAAAAACACTGGAGAAGCGGAAATGATTGGAAATGCATAGATGTTACTAAAGATGAGTCAGAAAAAAGCCGATCAAATTCAGATAATCTGCCAAGCCGCAAACCCGCCGAGTTCCTCCAAATTTCCACCGACGAAGTCTATGGAGCTCTCGGACCCACAGGATACTTCACGGAGAAGATGCCGCTTGATCCACACAGTCCATATTCAGCATCCAAAGCTTCGGCCGATCTGATAGTCAAAGCCTACTATGATACTTACGGACTGCCCGTCAATATAACTAGATGCTCGAACAACTACGGTCCTTACCAGTTTCCAGAAAAGCTCATACCCCTCATGATAAATAATGCGCTCAATCACAAACCTCTCCCGGTCTATGGTGACGGCAGACAAATAAGAGATTGGCTGTATGTAGAAGACCACTGCAGGGCAATTGATTTGGTGTTTGAAGATGGAAAAAGTGGAGAGATTTACAATATTGGCGGCCATAACGAGAGGGAGAATATCTATATTGTGGAAAGAATAATCGAGATACTTAGAAAAAAGACTGGCGATTCCGAGATAAACGAATCGCTCATAAAACACGTGACCGACAGGCTCGGCCACGACAAAAGATACGGCATAGATCCTACTAAGATAACTCAAGAACTTGGATGGAAACCAAAGTTCATGTTCGACGAAGGAATAGAGATTACCATAGATTGGTATTTGAGTAATAAAGAATGGATGCAGAGTGTTATATCTGGAGAGTATTTGGATTTCTATAACAAGAACTACAAAATATAACGATATAAGAACGGAGGGGATAACTTGAAGGGAATAATACTGGCCGGTGGCGTAGGAACAAGACTTCATCCGATAACAAAAGTAGTATCTAAGCAACTGTTGCCTATATACGATAAACCCATGATCTACTATCCCCTTTCCGTCTTGATGCTTGCTGGGATAAGAGAGATACTCATTATCTCGACATCGACCGATCTGCCTCTTTACGAAAAACTTCTTGGCAGCGGCGAGCAGATAGGCTTGAGCTTCTCATATGCAGTTCAAAAACAACCCAGGGGACTCTCTGAAGCCTTCATAATTGGAGAGGAGTTCATAAACAAAGACAAATGCTGCCTTATTCTGGGAGATAATGTCTTTTTCGGTCAGGGCCTATCTGGAATACTAAAAAGTGCAGCCGATTTCGATGAAGGAGCAACTGTCTTCGGCTATTATGTCAAGAATCCCAGTTCTTTTGGCGTAGTTGAGGTTAATGGCGAAGGCAAAGCGATCAGCCTTGAAGAGAAACCGGAAAAGCCAAAATCAAACCTCGCAGTCCCAGGACTTTATTTCTACGATAGCAAAGTCTGCGGGCTTGCGAAGAGTCTTAAGCCTTCAGCAAGAGGTGAACTCGAAATAACTGACCTTAACAAAGAATATATGAAGTTGGGCCAGCTTAAGGTACAATTCATGGGAAGAGGAATGGCTTGGCTCGATACGGGAACTCAAGATGGCCTTCTCGAAGCGAGCAACTTCGTAGCGGCCGTTCAGAAACGTCAGGGATTCTATATATCCTGTATTGAAGAGATAGCTTACAGGAAGGGGTATATCACTGAAGGGAAATTGAAAGAAATCAGTGAGTCTATGGGAAAAACCGAGTACGCCCATTACTTGAAAAGTCTTGGTGAGGACAATGGATAGAGTACTAGTTCTAACTGACAATGAGTATTTATACGACGAGTTTACAAAGATTGTTGAAAACAAGCACTTGCAGCAATACAGATTTGACTTTCGATACTCACACAAGAATAGGAAATTCCTCGATAAGTACAGAGATAGTACTGAATTTAGCGGAATTAGTGTTATTGAATCCCTGGAAGAGATCATCATAGAATACAAACTATTGATTTCGCTTCATTGCAAACAAATCTTCCCAAGTAAGCTAGTAACTGCTGTTCGTTGCATAAACATCCATCCGGGTTTTAATCCATATAATAGAGGTTTTTTCCCTCAGGTATTCAGTATAATAAACAAGAAAAAAGTTGGAGTTACAGTCCATGAAATGGATGAAGAGCTCGATCACGGTCCAATAATCGTGAGAGAAGAGGTACCTATTGAAAGCTGGGAAACATCTGGCGATGTTTACAGAAGAATCCTTAGAACAGAAATTCAATTGATAGAAGAAAACCTTGAAGATATTCTAAATGGAACTTACGAGCTGACATATCCTGAGGAAGAAGGCAATATTAACTCTTTTAAAGACTTCAAAAGACTTTGTAAGATAAATCCTTCAGAGGTTGCATCATATAGTGAGGTAATTGATAGGCTAAGAGCCTTAACTCATGACGATTATAGAAATGCATATTTTTATGATGAAAGTGGAACGAAAATATTCGTTAGAATACTTATTGAGCCTTGTCTTGGAGATGATTGACTTGAAAGAGATTAGCACGTTTCCTGAACCAATATTTGTAACCCGTCCCCTTCTTCCACCACTGGAAGAGCTTTGCAAGTCTCTGCGAGATGTTTGGGATGCTCAGTGGCTTGCAAACAATGGGGCTAAACACAAAGAGCTTGAAAATAAGTTGAGAGACTATCTTAAAGTGCCTCACCTTTCTCTCTTCAACAATGGCACAATAGCTCTTCTGGTGGCTATAAAAGCTCTGAAATTGACAGGAGAGGTTATAACAACTCCTTTTACTTTTGCGGCTACCGCTCATTCGATATCCTGGATGGGGCTGGAGCCTGTGTTTGTAGACATAGACCCAGTTACCATGTGTATCGATCCAAACAGAATTGAAGAAGCAATCACCCCTAGAACAAGTGCGATAATGCCAGTACATGTCTTTGGAACTCCATGTAATGTTGAAGCTATTGGAGAAATTGCGAATAGATATAATCTTAAGATCATATATGATGCAGCTCATGCCTTTGGAACTGAGATAAACGGAACAGGAACAGGCAACTTTGGCGACATAACTATGTATAGCTTTCACGCCACTAAACTCTTTAACTCGGCCGAGGGTGGGGCTCTAGCTTGCAAGAATGAAGAAATGAAGAAGAAAATAGACCTCCTCAAGAACTTCGGAATCAAGAATGAAGAAGAAGTGATTGAAGTCGGAATAAACGGAAAGATGAACGAACTTCAGGCGGCTATGGGATTGGCCGTTCTAGAACATATAGAAGAGGAAAGACAGAAGAGAGCTATTATAAAACAGACTTATATCGAAAACCTGAAAGATATCCCTGGCATCAAACTCATGCCAGATCTACCGGGTGTGAGGAGCAGTTATCAGTATTTTGCCATCAGAATAGATGAAGAGGAATTCGGCCGATCCCGAGACTACGTTTACGAAGAACTCAAGAAATACAACGTTTATGTCAGGAAATATTTCCATCCCCTCTGCAGCAATTTCGAATGCTACAAGCATCTGCCTTCGGCAGACCGAAATAATTTGCCCGTAGCAAACAAAATTGGCAACGGAGTGCTATCTATGCCCTTTTATGGGGGATTAGCAAAAGAAGACGTTAAGACTATTTGCGAGATGTTGAGGTGCATTAATGAACAGTGATAAACCTCTGGTAAGTGTCTTTATGATCACCTATAACCACGAGAAATACATTGCTCAAGCTATAGAAAGCGCATTGATGCAAAAAACAGATTTCAACTACGAAATCGTTATTGGCGAAGACTGTTCAACTGATAGAACCCGCGAGATTGTTGTTGACTATGCAAATAGGTATCCAGAAATAATAAAACCAATACTTCATGAGAATAACGTAGGTGCCAAGGCAAACTCAGAATCAGTTAGGAAGGCTTGCATTGGCAAATATGTAGCAATATTAGAAGGGGACGACTATTGGATCGATCCACTTAAACTCCAAAAACAGGTTGATTTCATGGAAAGCCACCCTGATTTTAGTATGTGTTGCCATGCAGTGTCACGAGTCAACGTCGAAGGAAGAGACCTCAAGAAACCAATAATGCCCTACCCTGAAGATTGCATCGTGCCAACAGAGGACGTAGTTGCTGCTGGAGGGGGCTTTGTGGGAACGAATTCGATACTCTACAGGAAAGAGTTCATGGATAATCCTCCTGAGTTTTACAGGATATCTCCTGTTGGGGACGCAGCATTGCTTCTAAATCTAGCTATTCAGGGAAACGTGTATTATTCTCCTGATATCATGTCGGCTTACAGAACAGGAGCCACAGGCTCTTGGACATTCAGTATCAACAGTTCCAGAAAAAAAAGGGCAGATCTCAACCTTGCAATGATCAAAATGCTTAAGTTATTTGACAATTACACTTGCTACAAATATACACGCAGCGTTGATACGATAAAACTGAAGCATGAATTTGATCTCTATTTGACTATGAGGCAATTCCATATTCTCCGTGAAGATAGATATAGAGACTATGTAGGAACTTTGGGCAAGTTTTTCATATGGAAATCAAGGCTGAAACTTAAGTTTCCCCTAATGGTAAGATGCGTAAGAAAACTGAAAAGCCAGTGGGCAAGATTACTGAGAGGTTTTAGTTGATTTGATCTTCTCTGCCAGCAAACTGTAAGGGGTGTGTGTCTTTCGCCAAGTGGTTTCTTGCACCACCTTGTAGTTGTTGTATTATCAGCTTTAGTAAGAACACTATCATCGCTCCCCAAACCCATGGTCGCAAGATCGACTGAAAAGAATCTCGCGGCCACCATAGAATGTACATCGACAAGGACGAGTAATAACCAACAGCAAGGAAATTCCCGCTACTAATAAGAGAATCTAGTTTGTTGGATACAGCGCCGACAAATAAACCTACAAGCAATGCAAAGGGAATCCCAAAAAAAGAGAAATTATAATAAAGCTCACCAATGTATGATCCTCCTAAAGCATTCCCAACAATATTCTTGGCAAAGCTTGCAGACATATTGATCTCGGAGAACAAATCCCCTACATTAGGAATTACCGAAATTGAACTCAAAAAGTACGTTGATCCATATCCATATCCCCTATAACTAGGTATCTGTTGAATCACAAGTGTCGGAGTTTTGATTGTTCCTCCCATCTCTGCTATAAGCTCACTTATAGGATCAAGTTGGATTTGCTGAAATAGCAACGGAAGGAATTGAAATACATTTTTTTCGTCTAGCTGTCTAAAATAGAACATGGCATTCACGATAGAAACAAGGGAAAACCCAACTAACGCAAGCAGAAATAGCCTCTTCCAGGATAACTTCAAAGTCGATTTACTAATTAACAAAAACAGGAATATTATTACTGTAAGCTGATGACCTCTATGACCAGAGATCATCGTGAACAAGAGGTAAGTCGTAACAAAAGCAAATATCAGAAGAGATGTCTTCTTCTTTGCACTGTAACTCAGTATTAATAGTGCCCAACCTGTATACGATAAGAACCCTAGATCTCCCACTATCCCAGGTAAACCAGTCTTAAATGTTGCGAGATACCCAAATTCTAATCCTAATGAGGCTTTCAAAATATCCAGATAAACCTGCACTGGGAACGTGGTAATCACCATGACCCATCCAACCGATTTGCAGAGCTCAGTATTGTAAGAGCCTTTAGATGTTGAAAGATGTCTTACAGGAGATCTGTCAACTAGAACAAGACCAGCTACAACAAGACTAATAACCAACAAAGAAAATGTAGATGCTAGCTTTAAGTATTCTTGATCGAGGCGTAAAACAATATTGAAAGCTTGAAAGTCATATTCAGGCAGAAGGCCGACGAAAACAATCTGACCAAAATGAAAAACATAGCTCAAGACTACGAAAGCAAAACTCAAACTTATTAGTCGCATGCCTCTTAACTTCATCACAATTATTTGGAATGCCAGCATACCTAGTGTCAAAATCGAAAATGCCTTCAACCAACTGTCTAGAGACATTTGCAGTATTGACAGTAAAAAGAGGCCACACAATAAACCACTAAACATGCACAGCACAAAAGACAGATTCTTGTTTATTCTAATAGAAGGCAGCATAATGTTCACCTCTTCACCAGTCTATGATTCGTGCAAATAGAATTCTTCCAACCACTTAGACGTATGCTGAACGTCAAATCCTGCCTCCTTTACAAATCGAGCATAGGCACTTCTCCTTTCTATAACTGATGAAACCTTCTCTATTAGGTCACACCACACTTGAGTAGGACTATCTAGACTAAGATAATAGACGTTCTCAGTAATTCTGGCTTCCGAAGTAACTTCGTTTGATACTACACAAGGGAGACCTGATGCCTGGGCCTCAATCATACTTATAGGAAACCCTTCGTAATGTGAAGGAAAAACAAATACGTCCATTGATGACAGGTAAGGAGCAGGATCTGGAACGCTTCCAGCAAATATAACATTACGCTTGAGTCCAAGTTCTACAACTCTTCGCTCGATTTCCTTACGCAATTCACCATCTCCAATTAATAGGAGAACAGCATCTTCGCGTCTTTTATGAATCAACTGGAAAACTTCGATTAGGTACAAATGGTTCTTTGGATAAGTGAATCGACCAAGATGACCAATCACGAGATTTTTTTCAATGCCCAAAGACTTGCGGATATTGTAACGAGCTTCTGAACTAAACGTAAATTTGCTGGTTTCTATCCCATATCTTAGAACTTTGTAAGCGGCTTCAAGAACTCTCTGTTCTCCGAAGACCCATCTTGCCGCATCGTGAGAGCAAGTAAAAGTGTGTGTTACATATTTCAGAAATACCTCTTTGTTATGACTATGCAAATATCTGTGCACAAAAGAACCTCCTTGCATAGTACTATGACAATGCAAAATCCTTGTTTTTACTTGGTTTTTTTCTGCAAGTTTAAGTGGTTCTATGTAAGAAAGCGAACTTACATGTTGATGGACCACTCCATACTCCCTATGCTCAAAGAAAAAATTATGCAGATTCTTCTTGTTCTTTAGAACGCCTTCTCTTCGGCCAGGCACTCTAAAAATCTTTCCACCAAGCAAAACTATCTCTTCATCAAAAACGCCTTTCTCGACTTGATGAACTAGGAAGTCAAACTGAACCGCATTTCTATCAATTGAACGATATACATTCATAAGGAAGTTCTCTATACCGCCCCGATTCATCCCCTTCAAAACATGAAGAACTCTAATCAAAGTGGCACCTCCCTAAGCAATAATTCGTAGGTTAAGAAATCACACGTTAGCAGGGAAACTTCTCTTTCCAGCTGGAGCTTTCCAATACATACGTGACTAGAAAGATGGTCAGTACCCTACACAACCATTGCATACAACATACAAAAGCTTCGTGAGACATCACTAACACCAAATCGTCAGAAAGAGTCAAACCATTCAGAGAAAAACGAAACCCCTTTGTGTATTTTCGTTCTTGGTCTGTAAGATAAAAGAGCGTTTCCCTTCCCAATATCTGCAATCGTTATTTCAACATCCCCAAGTTGCGTTGGTTTTCTGTCGACTATGGCTTCCTTTCTGACAGCCTTTTCTATGATTCTTATGAGCTCAGAAAGCTTTACTGTCTTGCTGTTGCCGAGATTGAAGATTTCGAAGCTTGTTTTGTCATAGAGCATTGCTTTATAGACCCCTTCAATGATGTCATCTATGTACGTATAGTCTCTTGCCGTCGACCCATCTCCGAATACAGGAATCGGTTTTCCTTCCATTATCAGTCTGGTAAATAGATGGATGGCCATTTCCGGTCTTTGCCTCGGGCCATATACTGTGAAGAACCTCAGTGCAACTATTGGGATGTTATATATCTCGCTGTATGTTTGACAGTATAATTCTCCTGCTCTTTTGGCTGTCGCATAGGGCGATACCTGGCCTTCGAGGGGATCATCTTCGGAGAACGGGACTTTTGAGTTCTTGCCATATACTGAAGATGAACTGGCAAAGACGAACTTCTCAACTTCATTTCTTCTGGCAAATTCAAGCATATTGACTGTCCCGCCTATGTCAACACTCACATACTCGACCGGGTCTTTGAGCGAGTTTCTGACTCCAGCCATGGCAGCGAGATGAACCACTTCATCTATCTTTTCTTGCTCCTCTGATATTTGATCAAGTACTTTGGTGTCTCTAATATCCCCTACATAAAGAGCATAATTCTGATTCTTAAGAGCTTCCTGGATATTTCTCCACTTTATCCTCGGGTCGTAGTAGTTGTTAAAGTTATCCAGGTTTATAACGAAATATCCTTCCTTGAGTAGTCTTTCGCAAAGATGGGAGCCTATGAAACCTGAACCACCAGTCACAAGAACCTTATTCACTTTCTTCCAACCCCTTCGCAGATGATGCCAAGTTCTTTTGCTCTTTGGAGTTCAATGAGGTTTCTCGTATCTAGAATGATGTTTCCTTTCATTAGCTTCTTCGCCATCTCGAGGTCTAGACCTCTATACTGGTTCCATTCTGTGAGTATCATTATTGCATCGCTGCTGCTCATCACTTTGTATTCGCTATCTGCGTATTCTATTCTATCTCCGAAGATTACCTTTGCATTCTCTATCGCCTGAGGATCGTGAGCTATTACCTTAGCTCCTCTCTTGAGCAGCTCGTAAATGACTACAACAGAAGGAGATTCTCTCATATCATCTGTCTCTGCTTTGAACGCAAGCCCCAGGATACCTATCTTCTTTCCCCTAAGGTCTCCGCCGACAAGTCTCTCAAGTTTCTCTACCATTCTCTTCTTCTGTCTCTCATTTGAAGATACTACTTCTTTCACAAGTGACATATCCACATTGTATTTGTTTCCGATATCGACAAGTGCCTTTGTGTCTTTGGGAAAGCAGCTTCCACCATATCCAGGCCCAGGATGGAGAAACTTCGGGCTTATCCTTCCGTCCATTCCCATTCCTTTGGCTACTTTGTGTACATCTGCTCCAACGGCTTCACAGAAATTAGCAATCTGATTTATGAATGTGATTTTCGTTGCAAGAAATGCGTTGCTTGCGTATTTTATCAGTTCGGCCGTTTCGAGATTGCAGAAGAGGAAAGGCGTTTCTATTATGTAGAGGGCTTTGTATATGTCCTGGATGATCTCTTTTGCCCTTTCAGATTCGTAACCTATCACCACTCTATCTGGATGAAACACATCGTGAACTGCACTGCCTTCTCTAAGAAATTCAGGGTTGGAAACTATATCAAATGTATCTTTTCCGGATTTCTCAATTATTGCCTGCTTGATCCATCTATTGGTTCCCACAGGGACGGTGCTCTTGGTGACTATCACTTTGTATCCATCTAGATTCTTGGCAATCGATTCAACAACTGCTTCAACGTAAGAAAGATCCGCTTCACCGTTCTCCTTAGAAGGAGTACCGACGCCTATGAAAACAACTTCCGCTTCTTTGATCGACGTATCTATTTCAGATGTAAACGACAGTCTTCTTTCACGAACGTTTTTGTCCACGAGTTCTTTCAATCCAGGTTCATATATAGGAATCTGGCCATGGTTAAGCATATCTATCTTTGTTTTATCTACGTCAACACAAGTAACCTTGTTGCCAAAATCTGCAAGGCCAGTTCCTGTTACAAGGCCTACGTAACCTGTGCCGATTACTGAGATTTGTTTTGACACTCTGTCATCACCTTCACTTTCTTAACTCAAACTGTTCAAACAGATAATTAGCAACAACGAGTAATTGTCAATCTAACTAAAATTCTTCAATGCTTCTCTTGAATTCTGTTAGAAAAGACTCTCTTCTCTTTTCCAGAACGTCCCTGTGGTATTCCTTTGCCTTCTCAAAGTTTATCTTAGCCTGTTGTTCCATATTACCCATATCAAAGCTCCTGATTTTCCTAACAATGTCACTTACTGAACCATTACGAAATATGAATTCGCTATCTAGTAATTCAGGAATCCCACCTGTCAATGATCCAATAGCAGGGCAGCCCCTACTCATAGCTTCTATCAAAGCTCTCGGTAGCCCCTCCTGTTTACTAGGCTGTATATATATATCAATTGAGTCAAAATAGTCTAAGATTTTTTCACGAGGTACAGACCCCACGAATTTCACTTTGTCCATTACGCCGAATTTCTTTGCAACTGATGACAGAAACTCTCTTGAACCACTGCCAGCCAAATGGTATTCCATATTGTAGCCAAGCTCAGTAAGCTTTGCAAGTGCTCTTATCACGTATTGTTGGCCTTTGTATTTGACTTCGACAGCTGCCGCGGTTCCAAGAATTAGCGAATCCCGCTTGTCTCTAGAATGGAGCTTCTCCAATCGATTCTGCAAAACCTTTTCGTCCGGCTCCGGAATACTAACATTAGAACACCCTATGGATCTACCTTTCGTTGGATACCTTCGTTGCAAAAACTCATTGCTTACATAGATCACAAACTTGGAATTTCTGACTAATTTCTTCGTTTTTGAATAGGCGAAAGGAGCAAGCAACTTTCCTAACAACGAACCGTAGTGCCACAGAGCATCCCAGGGACATCCAACAAGTTCAACTAAGAATGGTTTTCTAACCTTGATTGCATGCTTCAGTGCAATATTACCAATTGAACTAGGAAGTCTTGCAATAACAAAGTCGCATTTATCAATTTCCCGCATCACCCTTTTACTTGCCTCTCTTTTCAAAGAAAAGGTGCGGATGCTTTTGAAATTTGGTATATCAACGAATCGTGTTCTCGGAATTGTTGCTTCAGTTAGTTTTTCTCCAGTACAATTAATAGTCTGCTGTCTCGTGAGCAGGACTAACTCGTCAAAAATCCTTGTGTATCTACTGAGAACTTCAGCAGAAAGCCCCCCGTTACTGTAGTAGCTATTTCCGAGTCTAAAAAAAACGTGATCATGCGCAAAAACCACTTTCACTAGCAGGCTCTCCTTTTCTTCACTTCAGCCGGTACTCCAACAACAACACACAGAGCGGGGACATCTTTTGTCACTACTGCACCTGCTCCAACAACTGAACCAGTATGCACTTTTGTCCCAGCTAGTATAACGGCTCTTGATCCTATCCACACATTGCTTTCAATGACAGTCTCAAGTTTTCGAATTTCCTGATCTTTAATGTTCAAGTCGCTTCTGGAAAAGTTGTGTTCGCTAGACATAATTGTTACACTATGAGCAATTGACACATCGTCTCCGATAACTATTCCCCCGGCCGCGTCTATATAACACATTGGGTGAATGCTTACATTACTACCTACGAACAGTTTTTCTGGCGAATAAAGAAAGCTATCAGAAAATATCGCGACGTTTTCACCACATGACACCGCAAGGGTTTTCAGCAAAGCATATCTAATTACAAGACCTTTTGTCCCTTGAAAACGGCGAAAGCAAGCCCAAAGCTTCAAACGCAATGGCTTTGGTAGTATCCCGAACAGATTCGTTATTATCATGATCAACTTCCTATGTTTCGCGAATTTCTCTCTGCCTCTCATTTCACATCAACAACTTTCTCCCTTATGGAATGCTTCTGAATATCTAAGGTGAAACTGCCAAAGAAATGTTCGGAACAATTGCTTTTCTAGAAATCTCCAATTTACTGCAATCCTTGACAAAGCGAAAAGAAGTGCATAGAACGCTACTATTCAATAATGCTTCTGACCGAAAGCTCTAGTCCGTATTTTACATCGAACTCTGGTTCGTAACACAAGAGTTCGAACGCCTTTTTGGTATCAGCAAGCGAGTGTTTCACATCTCCCAGTCTTTCTGGGGCAAACTTCGGTTCTATTTTCTTTCCAAGTATATTGCCTATTGTATCAACAAGCTCTTTGAGGCTTATTCTACTTCCGCAGGCTATGTTTATGTGTTCTCCATCCACGGCCTTTGTCGATTTGCATGCGAGCAGATTCGCGTTCACTACATTGTCAATATATGTAAAGTCTCTGGTTGTTTCTCCGTCTCCATATATCGTCGGACTCTTCCCCTGAAGCATGAGTGAAATGAACTTCGGTATAACGGCGGAATATTCAGAGTAAGGATCCTGTCTTGGGCCGAACACGTTGAAGTATCTGAGGGAGACTATGCTCATCCCATAAAGCTGAGAGAAGACTCTGCCATAAGTCTCCTGCGCGTATTTTGCTACTGCGTAAGGTGATTTTGGATTGGCTGGCATGGTCTCAACTTTTGGCAAAGACGGGGAATCGCCATAGACGGAAGAGGAAGAGGCCTGGACTATTCGTTTCACTCCAGCCTTTCTGCTGACTTCAAAGAGATTGAGAGTAGCTGATACTATGCTGTTGTTTGTTCTTATCGGGTCTTTCACGGATCGCGGAACCGATGGCACAGCCGCCTGATGGAGAACATAGTCAACTCCATCTAACACCTGCTCTGCAATCCTGTAATCGGAGAGATCTCCCAGGATGAACTCTATCCTGTCTATGAAAGGCTCTATGTTCTTGAATCTGCCCGTTGATAGATTGTCTACGGCTCTGACCTTTTCCCCGTCTTTCAGGAGCCTTTCAACCAGATGCGAGCCTATGAAACCGGCCGCTCCGGTAACCAGATAGGTAGTCTTCTTTTCGCTGTTGTTTTCCACCATTATAGTCTCCAGTATATGAAATTCATCTCTTCGGCCTCATTTCTATCGAAAAGGCCCTTGACATCTATAAGGACGTGCTTGTTGTTATTGTATAGATACTTCAAGTATTCAAGCGTCAACGGTTTGAACTCGTCGTGAGAGACTGCGAATACAAGAGCATCCATATTCTTTATGTCTTCCATTTCGCTCAACTTCAGGCCGTACTCATGCCAAAGTTCTTCTTTATCGGCCACAGGATCTACTATCTGTACTTCTATTCCGTACTCTTCGAACTCTCTGATGATATCCACGACTTTCGTGTTTCTTGTGTCGGGGCAGTTCTCTTTGAAAGTGACTCCGAAGATACCGACTTTAGAGCCTTTTATTTGCTTGTCTGCTTTTATCATCTTCTTTACAGTGTTCTCGGCTACATATTTGCCCATGTCGTCGTTTATCTTTCTTCCCGCCAGTATTATCTGAGAGTGATAGCCAGTCTGTTCAGCACGGTATGTCAGGTAATAAGGATCTACTCCTATACAGTGGCCGCCAACGAGTCCAGGTGTGAAATTAAGGAAGTTCCATTTAGTACCCGCCGCCTTCAGAACAGCCTTTGTATCTATTCCCATTTTATCGAATATTATGGACAGTTCGTTCATAAAAGCTATGTTGATATCTCTCTGGGAGTTTTCGATGACTTTTGCAGCCTCGGCAACCTTTATACTCTCGGCTCTATAGACGCCGGCTTTGACAACCATTTCATAGACTCTTGCGATCTCCTCGAGAGATTCTTCGTCCATACCGGAAACAATTTTAACTATTGTTTCAAGTCTGTGGACCTTATCTCCTGGGTTAATTCTCTCCGGTGAATAACCGACTTTGAAATCCACTCCACACTTCAAGCCAGATTCCTGTTCAAGTAGAGGAACGCAGACCTCCTCCGTGACTCCGGGATAAACCGTTGATTCATACACAACGATAGAACCTTCTGTCAGGTTTCTTCCAACCGTCTTGCTCGCCCCGATAACAGGTCTGAGATCCGGTGTCTTATCTGAGTTGATCGGTGTTGGAACGGCAACTATATGGAACTTGCATTCCTTGAGATACTTCTCTTCCCAGGTGAAAAAGGCTGTCGTTTCTTTGATAGCCTGGTCTCCGACTTCTTTAGTTACGTCGATGCCTGCATGGTATTTCTCGACTTTTTCTTTGGAGATATCGAAACCGACAACATCCGCTACCCTGGCAAAGGAAATTGCCAAAGGAAGGCCAACGTAGCCGAGACCGACTATGGATATTTTTTCATCGCGATTTACTATTTTTTCGTACAGGCTCATCTTATCTCCTCTCAATTCTGCTTTCACTGACAATTCTCTTTTTATCATCCGAGATATCAATTTCATCTAAGGAGATTGAATTCCAGTCAGTACCACCATCTAATTTGGAAACCAACTCGTTTATTGTTCCATTCTTAATTGAACGATAGATTTTCACTAGTCTTTTTATAATGATTCTTTCATCGAAATTTGATAAAGCATATTCATAACACGATTTACTTGTTCTTTCCCACAAATCAACATCATTATATAGATTAGAAATTTGCAAAGCTAACCCCTTATAATCACTGAGAGGAACCAGAAAACCTGTCTTTCCTTCAATAACGACATCTCTGGTGCCAACAACATTCGTTCCGATGGTTGGAACTCCCATACTTGCAGCCTCCATAGCAGCTCTGGGCATCCCTTCCTGCTTAGAAGTAAGGATGTTCACATGCGCTTCCGATAGAAAAGCGGGGATTTTCTTCTTGTCAATCCAATCATGAAACTTTACTCTGTCAGAGATACCGATAGAGTTCACGTAATCAGTATTTTGTTTCAAAAGTGGCCCATCTCCGATTAAGTCTAACGAAAAATCGATTTCGCCCTTAAGTGAACTAAGCGCATCAAAAAGCATTTTATGATTCTTGTTTCGATCCATTCGGCCTATATATATCAGTCTGATCTTACCATAGGTCTTTGGTGATTCTCTTTTTGAGCTCGTTTCTGAAAACTCACTCAGGTCTATCCCGTTTCCTATGTAAAGAAGCCTCGCTTTCTTGTTCAATCCTCTCTTGATACAGGACTGCAAATCTTCTTGATTCTGGAGAAGAATCAAATCACAATAGTTGGCAAGAAACCTCTCATAATAGTCATAAATAGTTCTCTTTAGCCCAGTAAATCTTTTGTAATAAAAACCGTGAACTTGATGAACTACAAAGGGAACTCTTGCTTTCTTAGAAGCAATTCTTCCAATTGCCCCACCTTTTGAATTATGCGTGTGTACAATATCCGGTAATTCTTCAGAAAGAACATCTCGAAGATTTCTAACCGCAAGATAGTCATTCAGAGGAGTCACGGATTCGTGGTTCATATTTACCATTTTCAACTCAATCCCTGATTCAGAAAGCTTCTTACAAAAAGGACCCGGTGATGTAATCACCCAGTTTCTTATATTATCAAAGCCGTTAATAGCTTTTAGCCGCGATAAACCTTGGTGGTACACAGTCCAATCACTACTAAATATGTCCGCTATTTTTATTAAACCACTTGATTCTTCTCTGGTCATTTCGCACCCTTTCTGAATACAACTGTCTCGAATGTTTTCAGGATTATTTGCAGGTCTAGCATAGTTGATTGATTCTTGATATAGTATAGATCATAGCTAACCTTCTTCTCTTGCTCTTCTGATGTTCCTTTGTTCTGATTATCCGTCTTGCTAAGTCTCACTATTGGTTTTCACAATCATTCGTACTTATTTTCTTGCCCTTAGCATTCTATCTACAAGTCTGGTACCGATGAATCCAGAACCGCCGATGATTCCTATCATGTCTTCCTCTCTTTTGATTTGTATTAGGAGTTACTTACGATAAACCCGACAGATTGTTCAAGAGTCCTAGGCCTTCTTCCTATGATTCTTTCCATTTTGGTGGGCCTTACATTCAAATCTCTTCCCCTGAAAGCCTTTGAGTCAGTTATTATAAGTCTGAGATTTATTCCAGTTATCTTTTCTGCCGCGTCTATGATTTCCTTCAAACTGAACGATTTACCCATGCAGAAGTTGATCTCGGTATTGCCAGTCAGACTATCGGCTTGCATCATTTCTACGAGTTTCACAACTCCATCCACGACATCATCTATCCAGATGTAATCGCGTTTCGTTACAAGACTCGATTCCCAGGCTTCGAAGGTTTCTCCGGTGAGTATCGAATGAACTATCTGGCCTACGAGTGTGTTTGTATTTGGAGCTATGATGTTTGTCGGTCTTATTATCACTGTTGTTCTGTCTTTCAATTTTGCTTGAATCAAATTTTCACAGATCAGCTTCGAGAAGCCGTAGAAATTATCCGGCTTCTTTTCGCTTTCTTCGGTTATCACTTCGTCTTGAATGCCAAAGACCGCAATGCTGGAGAAGTATATCAGTCCTTTGCATCGTTCATGCCTGCAGAGATTGTCTATTACACAGTTCGTTGCAAGCACGTTGTTTCTTGATAATGCAGCCGGGTTGTTTGTTTTTTCGCCAGCAACGTGTATTATGAAGTATTCTTCATCTAGTTTCAGGTCGGGATACTCAGGTTCTGCAAGATCGAAGTTTGTGCAGACTAGCTCGAAGCCTTTGGCTTCTAAAGCTTTCTGCAATCTTCCTCCAACCATTCCCTCAGAACCGGTGATAACTACCTTCATTCAAAACATCCTCTACACATTATATATGTCGGGTTTATAGTACTCCATGTGGTTTTTGAGCCAGGCTATCGTTTCTTTCAGGCCTTCCTCGAGGGTGTATCTGGGCTCCCAGCCGGTCAGCTCTCGTGCTTTTGAGCTGTCGCATAGGAGTCTTTCGACCTCGCTTTTTTCAGGCCTTATTCTCTGGTCGTCTATCTCTATTTCGAGCTCTTTGTTCATGAGGTCCGCAATCAGTTCCGCAAGGTCCTTTATGGATATCTCTCTGTTCGAGCCGAGGTTTATCACCTCTCCAGTACTGCTCTCGTGAAGACCCACTTGGCAGAAACCCTCGCAGGTGTTGAGGACGTAGTTCATGTCTCTCGTAGCCTCAAGGTTGCCCAGCTTTATGCTCTTCTGTCCGGCCGACAGTTGAGAGATGATCGTGGGGATCACGGCTCTTGCCGACTGTCTCGGGCCGAAAGTGTTGAAAGGTCGGATGACAGTGACGGGCAGTCCGAATGAGCGTTGAAAGGTCAACGCCAGCTGGTCGGCTCCAGATTTCGTGGCCGCGTAAGGAGACTGCGGATTGACGGGGTGTTTTTCATCTATCGGGACGTACTGAGCTGTGCCGTATATCTCGCTCGTAGATGTATGGATCACTTTCTGTGTTTTAAGCTCTCTTGCAGCCTGAAGTACGTTGTAAGTCCCCTCTACGTTCGTTCTTATATATGCCAGAGGCGAGACGTAAGAGTAAGGAATTCCTATGAGGGCAGCCAGGTGAAACACGACATCGATACCTCTCATCGCGTCTTCGACCGAATCGAAGTCGCGTATGTCTCCAGTGTAGACTTCTATTTTATCTTTGTAGGGCGTCTCTTCGAGCCAGCCCCAGTTGTTTCTTGAGTTGTAGCGAACGAAGGCCTTGACTTCGAAGCCTTTCTGAACAAGATACTCTGTTAGATGAGAGCCTATGAACCCTCCGGCTCCCGTTACGAGCGCCTTCAATTAGTATCCTCTCCGTTTCCTGTCAGTGCCATGTAGTCTTCCATTCTTCCTACATCGTGCCAGCTTCCGTTGTGTACGTGAACTGCTAGTTTCATCCCGTTGTCTTTCATCATTCTCCAGAGAGCTGGCATATCTATATACTGATGCTTTGGTATGTTCTCTCTTATATAGGTTATCACTTTTTGCGAGATGCCGTAGATTCCACCATTTATTATATATTTGAGTTTTGGCTTTTCTTCCCAGTCTATCAGCTCGGGGGATCCGTTCATCTTTAGCACGCCAAAGTCAACGGGTACCTTTCTTTCGATTCCTGTAAGGACTAGATCATACTCCCTCAGGAGATCGTTGATAACCGAATAATCCACATCGCAAATCAGGTCGCCATTTGAGACGATGATCTTGTCATCGAAATCGTCTGGGAGAAGAGCGAGAGAGCCTGCAGTTCCGGTCCGCTCCAGCTCTTCGATATATGTGATGTTTACTCCGTATCTCGAGCCATCGCGGAGAAAGCTCTTAACTATCTCTTTCTTGTAGTTTACTGAAACAAAGATGTCTACTATTCCAAAGTCTTTCATGTGTTCGATTATAAGCTGGATTATCGGCTTGTCTCCCACAGGTAAGAGAGGCTTTGGAATAGCTGCCGTTAGGGGCCTGAGTCGCTTACCCTGTCCGCCAGCCATAATGAAGCCGTACTTGAACACTACTTACCACTCCTGCCAAGTATCCACTGGTATGTGAGGGCAAGTCCTTCTTCGAGACTTACCTTCGGTTCCCAGCCGAGTTCTTTCTTTATCTTGGTAATTTCTGCTACTGCGTAGTCGTAGTCGTATTCTTCACGGAGCTTAGTGGCGTCGAAGAGGACGTCGCATTCGCCTCCGGTAACTTCCTGGGCTTTAGTAATTAGGCTGCTGATTGAGATAGGAATACCCGAGCCTACGTTCCAGATATCTATTCCCTTAGGATTCTTATCAATTAGAAGTGTAAGCAAATCTATGAGATCGGAGATGTAGAAGAAATCACGGACTTTCTCCGAGTCACCGATATTTACCGTACCGGAGCAGGCGATCTTCTCGAGGACTGTCGGAACAACATATGGAGAAAGCTGGTAAGGCCCATATGGATTGAAGAGTCTGAGAATCGTCAAATCAAGGGAGTAACGATTTGCCAGATAAACAAGAATGTCTTCTAGAATAGCGGCCCTTGTTCCAACGAAGTTCTTGGGGCAGACTATGTCCGACTCTTTGAAGCTGCTCTTCTTAGGCGCATATACTCCGTATGAAGAGAGGAAGATGACGGTCTTCAACTTTCCAGATTGTGCCGCCAGATGAAGGACATCACCAAGCGCTCCAACATCTGTGAATTCTCCTATGTATTCAAACCCTATAATGTATGGGATCTCAGGATCAAATGAAGAGTAATTCGAGTGCTTCAGCTGTTCTGTGTATTTGATATTAAATACTCTTTCCAGATGAGGCGTCAGCCATTTCTCTACGTTAGATACTAGAATCTCCTTCACTATTTCGCACCCCTTCGAAAGAGCATGACTTCTGCCGTACGGAGCATAGTTGCGAGATACAGCCTGAAGTCCATGTTCTTAACATAATAAAGATCGTATTCCAATCTCTTCTCGTATTCTTCTTTTGTATCTGCATACTTGTAAAGAACTTGAGCATGCCCGGTAACGCCTGAGGGCACGAGAAAACGACTTCTGTAAAACCTTATCTCTTTACTCCACTGATCATAAAAGACTGGAAGGTCGGGTCTTGGACCCACTAGACTTATATCTCCCTTGATGACATTGAGTAACTGAGGTATCTCGTTTAGTCGGGTCTTTCGTAGTATTCGTCCGCTCTTCGTTATGTGTGCGGTTACAAGAGCTCCGTTCTGCTCAACGTGTTCTTCCATCGTTCTAAACTTGTAGGCATTGAATCTCTTTCCACCCATCGCAATTCTGCGCTGCTTGTAGATGATTGGTCTTCCATCCATGAAAAGAATCAGGAGAATAGAGAACACTGAAAAGGGAAGCGCCAGAATGAAGAGCGCACAAGACAGGATTAGATCGATTACACGAACTCTTCTAGAGTACCTTGATTCCGAAAACATCACTTCGTAGTACTCTTTGAATACATCAAGTACAGAAAGTGGAATTCTAAAGAGGGTCTTCTCTACGATAGACGGCAGGTATTCCACACCTACGCCGTTCGTTCTTGCATCTTCGAGGATATCATCCAATGTGTTAGCCAACTTCGGATCACCTATAAGTATTGCATCAAAAGGCTTGACATCTTCGAAGGATATTGCCTCAGTTAGAGTCGCTGCTGATGGGTTCATGTAGGAGTAGATTTCTATCTTTCCAATCGAGGCCTTTTTGACTTCTTCAAGTATTGGGCCGAGCTCTTCTTCTCTGCCAATGACGAGATATCTTTTCGGGGGAAGATGTCTTATCGTGTATCTCATAAGCATACATGAGGCAAAGGGAAATACTAATGCAGAAACGGCAGCCGTTACGAAAAATGTGAGTCTCGGGAGGCGCGGGGTGAAGAAGACTATCGGGATTAGAGCAAAGAGAACACCTAGAACGGTCCCGGAGATATATGAGACGATACATGAGTTTAGAGAGTAGGTCGTTAAATTATCGAAGCCTCTGAAGGCATATACACCTAACATTATTGCTATATTGAGTATGAGAGCTTGAAAGGCGTATCCTGGAGTCCATACTAGAGTCAGTGATTGAATAAAGAAGAGGGTCACGAAGAGGAAGGTAGCGATAAGGTACTTCAAATTCGCTATTTTTCTTATCATACCTTCTCCCCTCCTTGATCAAAATAATCAATCTAACGACTTAAATAGACACAGAACTGAATAAAAGTAGATTTGGGATCTCTGCTTACACAGCCTTAATTGGTAGTTCGGAAGTCTTTCGTTTCTTCTTACTTATGTTAACATTACTCAATCAATAGTTCAAATTATTCTATTTTCAACCAGCCACAATTATGCTTGTTTATCGTACTGTACGATCGATTATAGAATCTATCCGTGTTTAAGTCAAGATTTTGTCGACAATATGATTGTAAAATTCTCTCAGAACCGGCGTGCGGGGTAAGGGGTAGGGGGTTCGGCAAAAAACTAAAAGAACAATAGACAAGCTTTCAGGCGAAATGTGAGTTATGCTCACAAATAATTGCGTCATCGGCAAGCTGAGAAAACAGAGTGGAAGAAGCCAGTCTCTGCCAGAGGCAGAGGCCAGTCACACTGCGTGTGGCCAGTCTTTGCTTCGCAAAGGCCAGTTCCGCTACGCGGGCAAACAAAGACCTTTGAGAAAGAGCATTGCGGAGAGGTTCGCTGCGCTCACGAGAGAAGAGAGAACTCTTGGGAGCCAGTCTCTGCCAAAGGCAGAGGCCAGTTCCGCTTCGCGGGCAAGATCATAGGATCGAAAGCTCTCAATCAGAACCTAAGTTTCATAGTCATCTCACCCGAGGCAGTCAATGTAACTCATTTCTTCTCATTTCGGATTCGGAAGATTAGACCGCGGATCATTGACTCAATACTCCTAATTTCCTCACTCACATCTTCAAAGTGTTCGTTGCTAAGAAGGCCAACTTCGTTTGCTATTAACACTTGTGTTGAAAGTTCGTATAGTGAACCCTGTGCCAAATGAAGAAAATGAACGAAATCCTTTGCGGTGGATCTTCCCCTACCTTCTGCGATATTTGACGGTATTGACACTGCGGCTCTTCTCATTTGATTAGTTAGTCCGTAGATTTCGCTTTGAGGAAAATCCTTGGTCACAAGGTATATCTTTTTCGCAAGTTCAACAGATTTTCTCCAGACTTCCAGATGGTTAAGGGTCAAGAACGTCGCTCCTTTCTATGTTTAGTTATGGCCAGTCTGCTTGCGCAGGCCAGTCACCTTCGGTGGCCAGTCTTTGCTTCACAAAGGCCAGTTCCGCTACGCGGGCAAACAAAGACCGTTGAGAAAGAGCGTTGTCGAGAGGTTCGCTGCGCTCACGAGAGAAGAGAGAACTTTTCGGAGCCAGTCAGGCTTCGCCTGGCCAGTTCCGACTTCGCCTGGCCAACAAAGATCCGCTCAACGCTGAACGCTTGAAAAAGCAATGTTGAGCCTCACGGGTCTGCTGTCCTCCGAAGAAGCAATGTTTTGTGCTGCCGCCAAGAACCAACAACGAACAAGCAGCAACGGGTTCTATTTACCAGTCGGTGTGCCGGCGTCTTCTGTAGATTGTTTCAAGAACAATGTAGTAAATTGCCGAGAGAAATGTGAAAACATATACTCCGATCACTACTATCCAGTATTGCGGATTGGCTTGAAGGACTTCGCCTTTTGTTAACACGCAGTAACTTGCGTAAACGGATGCTACTAACATGCCTAATGTAAGAACTAGAAGCGCAAGTTTCAAGTTCTTCAATTCCGATCTTCTTGCTGGAATCAATTTCATAACCCTTTCACCCCACGATTGCTTACAAGAACAAGTGATCAAACGTTTTCTTACCTAATGAAATGAATTATAGCAAATGTTGGTCGCGAAACAAAAGTGATATTAGAAGCGTTACATATCTCATCGAAAAACCTCTCAGGTCAACCGTCAACGGTCCACAGTCTTCCGATAAAAGCATATTACATTTGAAAGATCTTCAATGCCAGTCTGCTGACGCAGGCCAGTCAGGCCTCGCCTGGCCAGTCTTTGCTCCGCAAAGGCCAGTTCCGCTTCGTCGGGCAAACAAAGACCATTGAGAAAGAGCGTTGTGGAGAGGTTCGCTGCTCTCACGAGAGAAGATAGAACTTTTGGGAAGCCAGTCTGCTGACGCAGGCCAGTCACCTTCGGTGGCCAGTCGCACTTCGTGCGGCTAGTTCCGTTTACGCCGAGCAAAAAGAACCGCTTGGATAAGAAACGCTGTGCGATGAAGAAGCACGGTGACCGTCAAGGGTCCACCGTCCTCCGATAAGAACTAAAAGCTCCTTCTAGAGTCTCAAGGAACGAGATCCCGTATAAGAGGATTACTGGAAGACAGTGCCTGCACAGAGGTTTTATCACTCCGACCTGGCCGACAAGTCCGTCAAATTCTGGACTGCTCCGACAGTTTTCACTGGGAGATGTTCAAAAAGACTTTTGCTTTTCCAGATATTCTGTATGTTCCGTTTCTTTCAATCAGCAACCCTAATGCAGTAAGTCTTTCGATTGTGGAATAGGAGGTCGTTCTTTTGATTGCATTGCTTTTCAATAGATCGAGTAGTTCTTCTTTATTTCCAGAGAAGTCCGATGCCACTTTCAGTGTTCTTCTCTGAATTTCTGTGAGTGCCAGATCTCCCATGTATTCTCTTACTATCTTCTTTACCGATTCGTTTGCGTCGCTTACAGATATGAACTTCGCACCTGCATTATCGAAAACCACTTTCTGAGCTATCCAGAGTGCATCCCGCGGATTACCGTCAGCGAAGCTAACGATCGGTTCCAGTGATTCCGGTCTGAACCATGAAGTGAGGTTGCCAAGACGCTTAAGAAGCAGCTCCTTTATATCCGAATCCGTCAGCTCACTCAGGAATACTACATCCTTTATCACGTTCTCAAGATTGCCCGATTCGTTCCATTTCATCCTGTCCTGTCTGTAGTCCCTGTAAATACCGTAGGGCAACGAAAACAATACCATCAATTTGTCCTGTTGTAGTTCAAGCTTCAAAGAATCGAGAACACTAATGACATCCTGCTTGCTTTCTTTATCAAGTTCATCTATTACCAGTAGAACCTTGCCGTAGTTCATGACCAGTGTCTCGAGTAGAGTTCGCAGTTTTTCATGAGCGGCAAAAACGTTGAATCTCGGCATTTTCTGCTTCTCAATGCTGACTCCGCCGCTTCCGAAGAGAGAGACTCCCAACGATGCGCCCTTTATAATCGAGACTTGCTCGACGATCCATTCTTCCGTTCCTTTCGCGGTAGCGCTCACTTTGCCGGAAGAGTCCTTTTTGAGCACGTTGGACAGGCTAAAAAGCAGGTCGTAAAGAATCGTTTCCCGATTGTCCCTGTGGATCAACGAAACACTCAGCTTCTTTATATTTCCGGAATCAAGAACGTTCAGCACGGTAGTCTTTCCTATTCCAGTTTCTCCAGAAATGCCAAATATGCCGAAAGGCTGATATTTTATGAGAAGCTCGAGAGATCGAATCTCTTTACGACGGTTGATAAGACTGTGATTTTCTTCACGTTGAAGAGGCCTATCTACCAGTGCCCGTACTATCTTCCCTATGTCCAAGAACAACACCTCCAAAGCGATTATATCACTCCGACCTGGCCGACAAGTCCGTCAAATTCTGGACTGCTCCGACAAAAGCGAGAAGAGCCGTTCTGGAAAGAGACGCGAAAAATGGGACAATAGGAGCGTTTGGGAGCCAGTCTGATGACGCAGGCCAGTGAGGCTGCGCCTGGCCAGTCTTTGCTTCGCAAAGGCAAGTTCCGCTACGCGTGAGATGAGATCCCGTACAGGACAATTACGGGATGACATTGTCAGACGATTATGTGATTCTTTTTGTAGGGGCGAACGGCTGTTCGCCCGTGATTGGATTTCAGTGCAGGCTAAAGGGATGAAATCGCATAGGCTCACTGTATGACTGCCCTTCACGTCATCCTGACAATGCTCCTGGTTAGGATCGAGGTCTCTCGCGAAAAATGGGACATAACGTACAACGGCTTTCAAGAGAACACACACCCCACCGCAAGCGGTCCCCCCCGCTCAAGCGGGGATTTAAGATCAAGAGAATTAGGAGCGGTTATTCGTTAACCGTCAACAGTCCTTCGCGCGAAAAGTGGGACAGACCATAGCAGAAGTCGCAATGCGCCGAAGATCATCGGCGGACGCAAGGCCGGTAGGTTCATCCCGGGACGCAGGGCTGGCAAAGATCATGCCAGGACGCAAGGCCCGCTTCGCGGGGAAAGAGCCGCTTGGAGAAGAAACGCTGATCGTTGCAGGCTTGAAAGAGCACTTTCGGCTGGCTCTTCTCGAGGACGGGGGACCGTTGACGGACAACGTTGTTTTGAACAGCGCTCAGCGGGTTTTCGTTCTTAAGCGCACAGCGGTCCTTTGATTGTAGATCCCGTGCAAAAGCATCACGGGATGACAATGTCAGACGATTATGCGATTTTGTTGTAGGGGCGAACGGCTGTTCGCCCGAAACGGCTTTGCGGTTGACAATTCAAGAGATTCAGTAGTAACCGGCAGGCACATCAGGGCAGGTATATGGGATGATAGCCTTTCTTGTTTCGGGTCATTCTGACGAAACAGGCTGCTAAAATGTCAAATTGCCGATTAAACAATAGTTATAGGCGAGACCATTCGTTCTTGTAATGATGCCTATCGATTCAGGGTTCTAGCTTCTCTATGTATTCTAAGAATGGAGCAAAGCTCTGAGGGCATTTCGAGCGAATGTTTTCCAATGATTCATTTCTGAGTATTTCGGCAGCAGTTGTTACTCCATATCGCTTTTTCGCTCTTCGAAAGAGACTCTGGATGATCTTTTTGGGAGGATTGTTGTCATCCTGTTCTTCCACTTGTCTCTTCCATGTCTTGTGGATGCTTATTCCAAGGTGTTCTTGAAGTTGTTCAAAAGCAGCAAGTAACAAGACCTCAAGATCATGTTTGAAGCAGAACACTTCGAACCTGCTCTTAAAATCTTCTTCATGAACGGATAGCAAAGATCCAAATGAATTCAGAACGGATCCGCGCAATTGCGAGTAATTCGTATGAGGAACCCCAACGTTGTATGGATAGAGGTCAGGCAACAAAACTACCGCGCTTTCCCAGTTGTTCTTCAGGATCCAATATGCTTTTTTCGGATACTTGACCAAAAGCGCCCTCTTGTTGTTCGACATGTTGCCTGACTGGCCAACACTTGCGAATTCTATAGCGATACCTTCTGAGTTCTTCTTATCAATTAAGGGCTTCAATAGTGTCGTCAGAGCGAGTTTATCTGACTCTCCTTCGACATAGACTATCAATTGGTTCATTTTCCTATCATCTCAAACTCCCCAGATCGGTGCATTATCTCTAGCTCCTGATCTCCGAATTCTTTGAGATTGTCGATAAGGGCTTGTGAAGTTGACGGCTTGAATGACTTAATGTCGCCATCTTCCTTCTTCAGAACAAGAATATTCTCAATATCGAACATGGAAAGGAAATATGAGGAGTGAGTAGTGAGCAAAACCTGAGTCTTGTCACTAAGCTTTTTGAATAGTTCAGCCAAAACCGGATACACTCGAGGATGAATTCCTTGATCAGGTTCATCAACAAAGACAAGAGTTGGCGGGAATGGGTGAAGACATATGAGGGTCCAACATAGTATCCTCAGAGTTCCATCAGAAAGATCGGCCAATGTCAGTTCTTCTTTAACGGAGTCCTCTGACCAAAACGCCATAACTTGCCCGGGTGCTCCTCTAGCCTTAACAGTGATGTTTCTGAAACTAGGCAGCATCAGCCCAAGATGAAACTTCAGTCTTTCAAAGATTTCTGGGTACTCTGTTTGTAGATAGAGAAGTACAGCACTCAAGTTGCCAGCGTCCTCATGAAGTGTCGGTTCCTGTTCAATAATGGATGGACGCCTTAGTAGTTCGTTGCTCATTCTGAAGGAGTTGTAGAACCTCCATCTTTGAATGTACTCACGTAGATTATATAGCATAAAGAGTCCAGGATTATACATAGTGCTTATCGCCAGCTGATTTGCTTTCAGAAGCTTAATCTTCTGCTCTTGGAGTTTCTTGAGGCTAGGTTCGTAAATTATTCCTTCACCATTTCTCAACTCCATGTATAGGAAAGGCTGATCGTACTTTGTAGATAGCGGCCTACAAGTTTCGACCCTTTCGTGGTCGACTCGTATTGAACCCATGGGGCCAAGTATGCTGCCGGAATAAATCACATCGGCACTCAAACCTGCATCGATCGACGCTGCCCATTCGATGCGGTCTTCACCTGGAATGTGAAAGATCCTCATTCCCGAAGATCCCTCGATGATTTCTGAGGGTATCTCTTGGTATGCACTATTTCGCAGAAAGCGCAATAATTCCATTAGACTTGATTTTCCGGACGCATTTGCGCCGATCAATACCTCCAGATTGGAAAGTCCCACTCGGAAATCTCTAAATGGTCTATATCCAGCTATTCTTATTTCTTTCAGTCTGAACTTGTCAAAGTCAATCTGTGCCATATACATCACCACACTATGAGTTCCCTTTCATCTAAATTATACATAAAAGAAGGGGGATTAGGTGTGCCGAAGAGCATCGGCGGACGCAAGGCCGGCAAAGATCGTGCCGGGACGCAATGCACTGAGAACCATCAGTGGACGCAAGGCCGGGAAGTTCATCCCGGGACGCAGGGCTGGCGAAGATCATGCCAGGACGCAAGGCCCGCTTCGCGGGGAAAGACCTTCAGTGCCAGTCTGCTGACGCAGGCGAAGGTTGACTGACTACCGAAGGTGACTGGCTTTTCTCTCACCTTCTCGAGAGCGTAGCGAGTGTCTCAAGAAATGTTCTTTCTCGATTGATGTTGACGATGATCAGTAAAAGCTACTAGCTTTCTAGCTCACGTAGCATTTGTTATATAATTTATGTGATGGCTGATAGCGTGAGGCGGTTTAGATGAAGATAAAGAAAATCTATATAAGAGATTTCCGAGGGATTGAAGAACTTGAGGTTGATCTCGTTCATCCATCTGGAAATGTTCTTGATTTAGCTGTTTTTGCTGGCCCTAATGGCTCTGGAAAAACGAGTGTTTTAGAAGCCTGCCTTATCTCTCTGGGGAGAAACGATCTAATTGGGGATAGACCCGATAATGATGTCAGATCAGGAGCAACGAATTTCGAGATTTGTCTGCAGATGAACTCAGGTGAAGAGATTGTCGCTTCTTCAAAGACAAGAGAAAAACAGATATCTCGCGCTCTTCAGGGTATTGGTGTTGAGTATTTTTCTTCGTGGCGTGAGCCCAAGTTGATCGGCAGTCTTCCAATCACTGCGGGAAAGAAGGGAAAACGTCCAAAAGAAACTGAGCAGAATCGCCTCTGGTTAATTAAGCAGCATCTTATAAACTTGAGAGCTAGAAGGGCTTTTGAATCTCAGCAAATCTTTCTGGAGATTGAACCCGAGGTCTTTAAACTGATAAATGACAGTTGGAGGCAATTCTATCCGGGAAGCAACAACTGTTTCGAAGTAAGGCCAATCAGCGAATCGATAGATGAAGGCTTCGATCTATTCATAAGGGATATCCCTACCAGCCAGCTGATTCCTGTTGACGCTCTCAGTTCAGGTGAGATCGAAGTATTGACTATGATAGGGTGGTTTGCGACACGAAAAACGAATCCGCAGTTTCTGTTCATTGATGAGCCGGAATTACATCTTCATTCGACCTGGCATCGAGTGGTGTTAAGGGTGTTGAGAAAACTTTTGCCAAATACCCAGATTATTTGTGCCACTCATTCCAAAGAGGTTCTTGATTCGGTGTTGAGCTATCAGCGCTTCACATTGTTACCACCGGACGATCCAAGAATTAAACTGAAAGGGAAGGATTATTTGAAGTGAGAACTGTTTCAACTGAACTCGAGTCATTGTTGTTGACCGCACCTGTTATTCTTCTTGTCGAGGACGTTCTAACGAAGGAATATTTGATACGGATCTGGCAACCAGATGACAAGTACTTCAATATCCTTGTTGCTTATGGAAGAGAATCTGTTAGAGCTGTTACTCATGATCTTAGGACTGCAGGCTTTAGAAATGTATTTGGCGTTATCGATCGTGATTTTGGAACGAGCAATTGTGATAGGTGGACCCAAGTATTGTCTAATGAAGCAGTATTTATCTTACCAGTTTTTGAAATAGAGAACTATCTCCTTGATTGGAACGCTTTGAATCATGTGTCAAATGACTTCTCTCACAAGAGAAACACAGATGTAATTTGCAAAAGAGCGCTCAGATTTGCCAAACAACTTCTCTGGTGGTTCTCTTGCTGCAGGACGATATCAACAATTAGAGGCCATTTGGTAGCTGACTTCCCGTCGTTTCCGGGGCTTGACATAAGATCTAGAAGGGCGGTTCTTGAGTTTATTGAGAATCAGAAATGGTTCAGGGAAATCGAGAGCAGAGTTCACACTCTCATAGACAGAGAGAAGATCCGAGAGCTGATCGATAACAGCATTGAATTGACCAAAGGTTATCTGGAGAGCGGTACTTGGAAGGCTGAGTTCTCAGGAAAGGAGATCTTCAGAATGCTCAGGGGATATCTTGTCAATGGTAAGTACGCATCCCCTGAAGAAATGGATCTCGACTTGGCCAAGAAAATTGGAGATTATCAGTATGAGCAATCTTCTGCCCCGAAAAAGCTTCTCGCGCTCAAGCGGCTCATTTTGCAGGAAGCTCTTGCTGATTCACCATCAACGATCCAAGAAGAGCAATTGTAGAAGCAAGTTGCAAGTCATAAGAGTAGAACAAGCGGGGAGAAGCTCTCAAGACCTAGATGCTGAAACGAGTTCAGCATGACGCGAATAGCAGGGTATCGATTACAGGGTATGGGGTGTCGAGAAGAAAAGCATTTCACCGTCTTTGTATCTTCAGGTAATAATGCTGACTCAGTTATCCAGGTAGTGCCTTCAGGAGGTCCCACACACTGTCATCCCGAACTTGTTTCGGGATCTATTCTTTGAAGGCATCTACGATGATGAATCCTTGAATTTGCAAAGTAAGTGAGGAAAGAACAGGATGCTGAAACGAGTTCATGATGAATTATTACGCTTTCAGAATCAGCAAACGCTGTCATACCAATCATGACTTTTTGGAAGTCCCTCTCATTGTCATCCCGAACTTGTTTCGGGATCTATTCTTTGCGAAAAGCGGGACATTAGAAGACTTGTCAGTCCCTATTTTCGCTTACAGCGCTCCGCGGTTTCAAAGTGCAAGATCCCGTATAGGAGCACTACGGGATGACAATGTCAGACGATTATGAGATTCTTTTGTAGGGGCGAACGGCTGTTCGCCCGTGAGTAGATTTCGGTGCAGGCTAAAGGGATGACCAAAGAGGCGCTCATCAGAATAAGCTTAAGTGATTACATCCCTTCACGTCATCCTGACAATGCTCCTGGTCAGGATCACGGTCCTTCGCGAAAGGTGGAATAGACCATAGGAGCCGGTCAGTTCTCTTTTTCGTTTAGTTATTCAGATGAGGAATCTATGGGCTAATTCGGAGGACGGACAAGGTTGTCTTCCCAGCGACCAGCGAAAGGCGGCTCTTTGTGGGTATATTAATCTGAGGACTTGTCAGTCGCTCTTTTTAACTCTTCACAATCAACTTCGAATGCATTTGTTAGCTCCTACCCAAAACTTACTACGCGCAACAGTCAACTCACTAGGGCTCTTGAAGGTTTCTCGCCTTTTCCTAAAGCGTATGCTAAAATTGTTCTGATATCAGAACTGGTTCTGAGGTCAGAACTGGAGGTGCAATACTATGTTGCTCGATCCAAAACCAAAGAGCAAGGAAGCCGATCTTTTCTCGAGAGGCGAAGAACTCAAAGAGCTCCTGTCATCATTGAGAGACAATCCGATCACACTGATCACAGGTATAAGGAGAGTTGGAAAGTCTTCCTTAATGCGAGTTGCCATTGCAGAAACGGAGCAAGATTCAATAATGATAGACGTCAGAAGAATCTACTCGGATTCTTCCGGTTCAATGGGCAGGGCGGATCTTTCATATGCTATACAGGGAGAGCTCGAGAAGAAACTCAAGAAAGAGAGAATAAAGGCTCTGTTGAGCAAGGTGAAGGGAGTTTCATTTATGGGCAACTCTGTAACCTTCGACTGGAATGATATAACTCTTAGCTCGATTCTAGAGAAGCTGAACGATCATCCAAAGCCGTTTATTATTGCCTTTGATGAGGCTCAGTACTTTCGGTATTATGGGGGCAAAGGCGGCAAGAGCATACAGAATCTAATTGCCTGGGCTTTCGATAATCTCCAAAACATTAGGTTTCTGCTTACTGGTTCGGAAGTTGGTCTAATTCACGATTTCATTGGAACGAACGATTATGAAAGTCCGTTGCACGGGAGATATATGTACGAAATAGTTCTCAAGCCTTTCTCAAAAGACATTTCTATAGAGTTTTTGAAAGCCGCATTCGCAGAGAGCGACATGCAAATTCCAGCTGAAGAAATAACTGCAGCGCAGAACCTTCTTGACGGGATAGTGGGACATCTTGTCCAGTACGGTCTTAATCGACTCAGAAGAAGCCACGATGAGGCTCTATCTGAAACCTTCGCAACAGCCAAGATGCTTTTTATCAGTGAGCTCAAAGAGCTTGAGAAGCGGAGTCCAAGATACAGAAAGGTGCTAGAGTTTATTGCATCCGGTGCCACGACCTTCACTGCAATACTACGGTCCTTTCAAGCCAGCGGTGATGCCGCTTCTAAATCGAGAGTTGCAGATGCTCTACGAATACTTGAGAGATCCAGCTGGATAAATAAAGAGCATGGGAGATATTCGATCGTTGATTGCGTGCTTGCAGAGTTAATAAAGAATGGCGGGTTCTAAGAGAAACATTCGCGAAGAAGATTGGGACTCCATTCTTTGCAAGAAGACCGGTCCGGCATCCCTGGTACAAGATCGGTGATCTTTTTTTGAAAAATCAATTGAAAGACCCAATGCGGCGAAGATACTTTTCAGAAGTGATGCTGCTGCGCAGGAAGCCTGTCAGGTCAACCGTCTATGGTTCTCCGTTCGCCGAAAAGAACGAGAACTAAACCCAATTCTAGAGTCTTGAGGATCGAGATCCCGTATAAGAGGATTACTGGAAGACAGTGCCTGCACAGAGATTTTATCACTCCGACCTGGCCGACAAGTCCGTCAAATTCTGGACTGCTCCGACAAAAGCGAGAAGAGCTGTCCTTGGAAGAGACGCGAAAAATGGGACAGACGCTAGGAGCCCGTCAGTCCCTATTTTCGCTTACGGTGTTCAGCTTGCAGCGAAAAGCGTCTCCTAGGGGAGAGATCGCCACAGGATCACTACGGGATGACAATGGCAGACGATTATGCGATTCTATTGTAGGGGCGAACGGCTGTTCGCCCGTGATTGGATTTCAGGGCAGGCTCTACGGGATGACTCCTCTTCACGTCATCCTGACAATGCTCCTGGTCAGGATCCCTGTTTCTCGCGAAAAATGGGACAGACGCTAAGATCCCGTCAGTCACTATTTTCGGTTACAGCGATCAGCAGGTACTTGATTCTAAGTCTACAGCGGCTCCTAGAGATAAGATCCCGTGCAGAAGCATCACGGGATGACAAACTGAGTCGATATCGAGACAGACGCTATGGGATGACAGTAACGTGAAATTGGAGGATGACAGCCCTGCCCGTCATCCTGACAATGCTTCTGGTCAGGATCTGGTCTTTTGGGTTTTACGAAGCATGCACGAGAAAAACGGGACATAACGTACAACGGCTTTCAAGAGAACACACACCCCACCGCAAGCGGTCCCCCCCGCTCAAGCGGGGATTTAAGATCAAGAGAATTAAGAGCGGTTATTTGTTAACCGTCAACAGTCCTTCGTGAAAAGTGGGACAGACATGCGAAAAGCGAGAAGAGGAGAGAGGAAGAGAGAGAAGAGAGAGAAGAGAGACGCCTTCTCGTGAGCGTAGCGAACGTCTCGACAGTGCTCTTTCTCGCGGTGTCTTATCTGTGAACGAGCCTAGCTGTTCTTTAACAGTCAATTGTGCCCCTTCTCATTAATGGATGATAAGATTGTTCTTATTAGGGATTCTTGAGGTGATGTATGGATAGAGAGACTGTGAAGCTGACGCTTTTGGCTGAGGCGCTTGAGATGAACTGGAATTCTTACACTGTTTACGAACCGCTCGCCGAGCTAGAGTCCTTTTTAGACAGAAGTACGGCCGTGAAGTTGGCCGAGGCTTTGAAGAGTGGGTTTATATTAGAAGAGTCTGTTGAAGAGATTATGGGTGACGGCTTCTTCAGAGGTTATCTTGCCGGACTTATGCTCCACGACGACTCAATTTCTCTCCAAAAGAGAGAGGAGATAGCGAGGATTCTTGAGGATAATCTTCTTTCGGTTTTGAAGAGCGCAGACGAGTCGTTGCCAAGTGTTGACAAGTTTTATGGAAAAGCTGGAGACTACGATAAGAGATTCTTTCCTCTTTTCGAGGATAAGGATAAGCAGAGGTCGAAATCAAGTCTTAGGGAAAACCTTAGTCTTTTCTGGTATTACAGCAAAGACAGCTACTATATCCCTCTGATCCTTTGGGGAAATGAACTGGCCTCTTTTCTTTCCGAGAATGTAGATAAGCAGGGGCTTAAAGGTGAAACTGCCGAGAAGCTAAAGAAGATCATGGTTTCAGCTGAAGCCTCTTATCCGATGAGCGAGGCTGTTCGGTCGCTCGTGGGTTTTCAGGTTCCTGAAGCCGAAAGCGATACTTCTTCACAGCTTCCAATGCTTTCGCTGATTATGAACAAGAATGTAGGAGCGGAGGAAATCGCGGAGCTGATTGAGAGCATTACTCAGTATTCAGTCGTGAACTTGTTGTATGCTCCTGTTGCCATGACCAGAAGCGACATTGCCGAAGAGAGGGAACGGGCAAGAGAAATCGTCTTTCGAGTCTTTGATTCGCTTGACAATTCGATTCTAGCTTTTGTTTTGAACGGCGGGGACGAGTTGACAATAAACGGCTCTCTTTACCAGATAGTCTTGCAATATGATTTTCCGAAGCTTTTCGATAGATTGACGTCTCTTATGGAGATGCTAAACGCAGAGTTTGCAGACGCAGCGCTGTTGGCTGTTGCAAGTGCGCTTATAGATAAGGAGGAGACGAAAGAAAACGTCGAGAGTTTTATTGAGTATTTGAAGGCTTTCAGGTATTCCTTCGGACTGGTGACGGCAGGCTTTCTGCTTTCAAGTAAGTACGAACTGGAAGACAATTCCTTCGCAACTGAGATAATGCGTGATGGCAAGGTTGAAGAATCAGATTATGACTTTCTTTTAGGACTTGCTAGAGACTTTCTTGACGATCTTGAATTGGCCTATCAGGAGATGATAACCGACTACGATCATATGGGCGATCTAGAAGACGTTTTCGAAGAGCTGGAAGAGATTGCGGAGCCTTTCTTCGCTTCAGCCGACGACTCGGAGGAAGTGGAGTATTCTCGAGCGCCAATGTACACGCTGATAAACGCGGTGATGCGAAACAACGATCTTGATGATGCAATCGAGGCGATTGCGGCGTATTGCGACAGGTACATCTTCAATTTCGAATTCATGAATACTCTTCTATATATGCCCACACAAAATATGGATGCAGTTATGCAGCATCTTCTCTTCTCGGGAGAAATGGCCGTGGATTTCATCGATGACGTTGCCGACCGAGAGGATGAGGCTTACTTAATGAGTAAAGAGGAGAGTCCTTCCAACAGGGAGTATTTGAACCTTATAGAGAAGTATGTCGAAAAGCTGATCGACGACAAGAACTACAGGAAGGCATCAAGGGTTATAGAGGCGATCGATCCATATGTAAATCCCGAAGATCTCGATAACCTTTTCACCAGTATGACAATCGTTCGCTGGAGGACTAAAGACTTCGAGAACCTGAGAATAATGCTCGAAGCGATAGACGAGGAAGACGATCCCAAAGCGATAGTCGTAAAGGCCCTCATGAATTACTCCGACAAAGAATTAGACGCGGCGGAAGGAATAATGATCGGTATTCTTCAGGAGCTGCCAGATTTCATTCAGTATCTTCTCGAAAATGACGAACCGGATGAAGAGGATTTCGACAGGGCTGACGATGGCGATGTCACGTACCAGAAGAAGATCGACGCTAAGCTCTTAGCAGAAGAGTTCAGAGAAGACTGGTTCAAGCTCAAGGGCGGCAAGGACTGGCTCAAGAAAGTCCAGAGGGTCTTTGATGAAGTGAGCTAGCTCCTGATAGACACTCAGGCGGAAGTGAGGCCCTTATAAAACACTAGACGCAAGGCCGGCAAAGATCGTGCCGGGACGCAATGCACTGAGAAGCATCAGTGGACGCAGGGCTGGCCAAGATCATGCCAGGACGCAAGGCCCGCTTCGCGGGGAAAGAGCCACGTCTAGGAACGGGTTATGAAATTCGGGTTACTAGGAGCGGGTCATCAGAACCGGGTTTTGAAGAGCGAGATCCCGTATAGGAGGATTACTGGAAGACAGTCCCTTCACAGAGATTTTATCACTCCGACCTGGCCGACAAGTCCGTCAAATTCTGGACTGCTCCGACAAAAGCGAGAAGAGCCGTCCTTGGAAGAGACGCGAAAAATGGGACAGACGTCAGGAGCCCGCCAGTCCCCTATTCGAAATCCTACGGGATGACAAGTTCAGACGATTATGCGATTCTTTTTGTAGGGGCGAACGGCTGTTCGCCCGTGAGTGGATTTCGCTGCAGGCTAAAGGGATGAAA
The DNA here is from genome assembly GCF_003664995.1 of Mesotoga sp. BH458_6_3_2_1. NCBI lineage: Bacteria > Thermotogati > Thermotogota > Thermotogae > Kosmotogales > Kosmotogaceae > Mesotoga > Mesotoga sp. BH458_6_3_2_1. The sequence goes on from NZ_JFHL01000007.1 coordinate 90,627, forward strand.
TCGCACAGGCTCACCGTATGACTGCCCTTCACGTCATCCTGACAATGCTCTTGGTCAGGATCTGGTCTTTTGGGTTTTACGAAGCACGCGTAAAACGGGACAGACCATAGCAAAAGTCGCAAGGCGCCGAAAAGCATCGGCGATCAATTAAGAAGCGATGCTGCTGAGCAAGAAGCATCTCAGGTCAACCGTCATCGGTTCTCCGTCCTCAGACAAGAATTGCTAGACGCAAGGCGCCGAAAAGCATCGGCGATCAATCAAGAAGTGATGCCCTTATAAAACATTAGACGCTTTGCCGGCAGAGATCGTGCCGGGACGCAATGCACTGAGGAACATCAGTGGACGCAGGGCTGGCGAAGACCACGCCAGGTCGCAATGCCCGCTTCGCGGGGATGAAGAATCATCAATTACAGAATGCAAATAAGCCTCTTGAAGACCTAAGACTACAGATGCTATATCATCCTCAGCTTATTATAAGGAGGATAGATGATGGACATTGAGAATCTTCAAATCTGGAAGCTTGTAACAAACGGTGAACTTCCTTTCAAGATAGAGCCCCTAAGATAATGGAGGTATTGACATGAGTATTGGAGTAAAGTCGATAAAGAGCTGTAAACCATATCAGTTAATACTTGAGTTCAGCAACGGGGAAGAGAGAGCGATAGATCTTGAGGGAATATTGAACAAGGGAAAGTTCTCGGAGCTAAGAGACCCGAAAGTCTTCTGCTCGGCTTGTATCCTAAGTTCCCGAAAAGT